>JALQZD010000376.1 GCA_023258495.1 Polaribacter sp. | reverse complement strand
GTTACGAATTGCAGGTTGGAAGACCACAAGTTATTTTTAGAGATATTGATGGTGTGAAGTCAGAACCTTATGAAATTCTTACCATTGACGTTCCAGAGGACGTGGCTTCTAAAGCGATTAACTTGGTAACCATTCGAAAGGGAGATTTACTAGTGATGGAACCAAAAGGAGATTTACAGCATTTAGAGTTTACCATTCCATCCAGAGGATTAATTGGATTGCGAAATAAGATTTTAACAGCAACTGCAGGTCAGGCGATCATCAACCACCGATTCTCAGAGTACGGACCTTACAAAGGTGATTTTACTGAGGAAGTAAAAGGAGCTATTGTTTCTGCTGAAACTGGTAAAGCTACAGGATATGCTATTGATAGATTACAAGATAGAGGTCGTTTCTTTATCGATCCGAATCAGGAGATTTATAAAGGTCAGGTTGTTGGAGAAAACTCTAAGAACGATGATTTAGCGGTAAACCTAATCAAAGGTAAAAAGTTAACAAACGTTCGTGCAGCTGGATCTGATGAAGGCTTAAAGATTGCTCCGAAAATTGATTTCTCATTAGAAGAATGTATGGAATATATCAAGGAGGATGAATATCTTGAAATTACTCCTGATAGTTTAAGAATGCGTAAAATTAATTTTTAGAAAATTTTATTTGCATTTTAAATAAATTATCACATAACTTTGCTCCGTAAATGAATAAGACATTAAATCATACACATCATCATTCAATCAATTGCCCTCAAGCGATTTAGATATGAATTGATGTATATCAAAATATGTAAAACCCGTTTGAGACTATCAAATGGGTTTTTTTATTGTCGAAAAATCTCTTGATAGTCGAAAAAGAAAAAACAAAAAATGACAACACTTAGAATAGCAATTCAGAAATCAGGAAGATTAAATGAAGATTCACTTCGAATGATTAAAGACTGCGGAATTTCAATAGATAACGGTAAAGACCAATTGAAAGCTTCTGCACGAAATTTCCCTCTAGAAGTTTTCTATTTACGAAATGGTGATATACCACAGTACCTGAGAGATGGAGTGGTTGATATCGCTATAATTGGAGAGAATGTATTAATCGAAAAAGGAGAGGATATTAGTTTTGTAGAACGATTGGGCTTTTCAAAATGTAAGGTTTCCTTGGCGGTTCCAAAGGATGTCGATTATCCTGGAATGACGTATTTTTCAAATCGAAGAATCGCGACGTCTTATCCGAATACTGTAAAAAAATACTTGAGCGAAAATGGAATTGAACCAGAGATCCACTTAATTAATGGATCTGTCGAAATTGCCCCAAACATTGGATTGGCCGATGGTATTTGTGATATCGTGTCTTCTGGAAGTACCTTGTTCAAAAACAACTTGAAAGAAGTAGAGGTATTATTGACTTCTGAAGCCGTTTTAGCGGTGTCTCCAATGATTTCTGATGCGGCACAAACAATTCTTGATAAACTGCAATTCCGAATCAAATCCGTGCTGAAAGGAAGAAATTCTAAGTATGTATTATTAAATGCTCCAAATGATAAATTAGAAGCGATTATCAATGTGTTACCAGGAATGAGAAGTCCAACAGTTTTACCGTTAGCGCAAGAGGGATGGAGTTCTGTGCATTCTGTAATCGATAAAAATCAATTCTGGGAAATTATTGATGAATTAAAAGAAAAAGGAGCAGAAGGTATTTTAGTGTGTCCAATCGAAAAAATGGTGTTGTAAGATGAATGTAATTAAATATCCAAAAAGAGCGGATTGGTCAACTATTTTAAAAAGACCGACACAAACCGTAGATGATATTGAAGCTACTGTAAATCAAGTGTTTGATGATGTGAAAAGAAACGGAGATACCGCCATCGCCAAGTATACATTCATGTTTGATGGTGTTGAATTGGAGTCTATGATTGTTTCTGAATCAGAAATTGAATTCGCATCTTCTCATGTATCCGAAGAATTAAAAAAGGCCATTCAATTGGCAAAAAGTAATATTGAAGCCTTCCACAAGGCTCAAAAGACTGATAAAGTATTTTTACAAACTCAGAATGGGGTAGAGTGCTGGCAAGAAAAAAGACCAATTCAGAAAGTAGGATTGTATATTCCTGGTGGAACCGCACCTTTATTTTCAACGGTTTTGATGTTAAGTGTTCCTGCAACTATTGCAGGATGCGAAGAGATTGTATTGTGTTCACCACCCAATGCTGAAGGAAAAATCGCCAATGAAATATTATATACTGCCCAATTATGTGGGGTTACTAAAATTGTCAAAGTTGGCGGAATTCAGGCGATTGCCGGATTAACCTTTGGAACCGATTCTATTCCGCAAGTATATAAGGTATTTGGGCCTGGTAATCAATTTGTTACCGTTGCTAAACAATTGGCAACGAAGTTCGGGATTGCCATTGATATGCCAGCCGGTCCTAGTGAGTTGTTAGTCGTGGCAGACGATGCCTCCAATGCGAAATATGTAGCATCAGATTTATTAAGCCAAGCTGAGCATGGAACTGACAGTCAAGTGATTCTAGTTAGTACTTCGAAGCAATTAATTGATGATGTATCACAAGAAATTGAATCCCAATTACAAGCATTGCCGAGGTTTGAAATTGCAAAAAAAGCGATTGAAAATTCGAAATCTATTTTGGTGAAATCTAAGGAAGAGGCGTTAGACTTAATTAATGAATACGGACCAGAGCACTTTATTATTTGTACTTCAAATGATGATTATTTCGTAGAAAATGTATCCAATGCTGGATCTGTTTTTATAGGGAATTACACTCCGGAAAGTGCAGGTGATTATGCCTCTGGAACCAATCATACTTTACCGACAAATGGTTTCTCAAAGGCTTATTCAGGTGTGAATTTAGATAGCTTTGTAAAGAGCATTACGTTCCAGAAAATATCAAAAGAAGGGATTCGAAATATTGGTCCGTCCATTGAATTAATGGCCGAGGCAGAGGGATTACAAGCACACAAAAATGCGGTAACACTTCGTTTAAACGATTTGAATTAAGGTAAGATGGAGAAGAGAAGTATTGCTGAATTACTGCGAGATAACATCCGACGAATGACCGCTTATTCATCGGCACGTGATGAATTTAAGGATGCAACTGCAGACATGATATTTATCGATGCGAATGAGAATCCGTTCGATACAGGTTTGAATCGTTATCCTGACCCGCAGCAATCGAAAGTGAAAGCCGAAATTTCGAAGTTACGCAGAGTTTCCACTAAAAATATTTTATTCGGAAATGGAAGTGATGAAGTTTTAGATTTGATTTTTAGAGCATTTTGTGAACCGAAACAAGACAGTGTCATTGCATTGCCTCCAACGTACGGAATGTATAAAGTTTTGGCAAATACCAATGATGTAGGATTGATTGAGATTCCGTTATTGCCCTCTTTTCAGCCAGATGTGGATGTAATTTTAGAAAAACAATCTGCAGAAAGTAAACTGTTGTTTTTGTGTTCTCCGAACAATCCATCATCCAATAGTTTTGAAGCTTCAAGGATTGAAAAGTTGATTAAAGGATTCGACGGAATCGTAGTAATCGATGAGGCCTATATT
>JALQZD010000128.1 GCA_023258495.1 Polaribacter sp. | reverse complement strand
TGTCGAAGACATTCGCCCTGTTGGAAGTGGTCTGTTCTGGGTTCTTTTCATGATAGCATCAGCTTCTTTTTCGATTACTTGATTGAATGCATTTGACGCACCCACCATAAAATAACCACCAACAGCTAATAAAAATAACGTATTGTAGTCTACTGTTTCGGCACCCAACAAATATCCGGCTATCGAAGAAAACACAACGCTTATTGACAGACCCACTTTGGTAAGTTGCTTTAAGTCTGAAATTAAAGTTGTTACGAGCATCTTTTTACTTGAAACGGTTGTGTAATTCATGCCACTTCTTTGGGCTGCAAAGATATTTCATAAAATTGAATTTAGCCCAATGTTTGACATGAAATTAAAATTAAAAAACCCGCTCAAAAAGAGCGGGAAAAATTGCTATGAAAAAGAAAAATGTGATGAAAATCACGTTGTAAAGATATTTTTATTTTTGAATATTTAGAATAATTCAAAATAAGTTTTATCAATGGAACTATTTAATGTGAATTTTTAATTTTCAAGATGTCTTTTACTAAAAGTTAACACGCTTGATTCACTCTAATTTACTTCGCAAATTTTGCTAATGCATTTTTAGTAAATTCAGAAAGGACTAACTTACCTGTAATCTTGGCACGATCTAACAACAATTGATCCCAATTTTCTGTATCCTCCCAGAGGATCTTTTTTAATTTTGACAAGGCATCCGGATTGTAACTTGCTAACTTATTGCTCAAGTTATCTACTTCATCATCCAACTCAGAAATGGATTCAAACACTCGAGCATACAATCCCTTGTCCTTTGCCCAGTATGCATTTTGCCATGTAGTTGCATCGATGGTCAATTCAGAAAAAGCAGCTAAACCCACCTTTCGTTGCACCGCCGGAGCAATTACGTAAGGTCCAATTCCAATGGCTAATTCAGATAATTTCACAGATGCGGCCTCGGTAGCTAAGGCATAATCACAGGCAGAAACCAAGCCTACTCCACCACCAACAGCTTTACCCTGAATTCGTCCAATGATTATTTTTCCGCAAGAACGCATTGCGTTGATCACATTGGCAAATCCAGAAAAGAATTGGATTCCGTCTTCATAATTATCAATCGCAATTAATTCGTTGAATGATGCACCCGCACAAAAGGCTCTTTCACCTTCTGATGTTAAAACAATAACAGAAACCTCATCATTCGCCCCCAATGATTTCAACTCATTGGTTAACCGATCTAATAACGCACTCGGAAAAGAATTACTTGCAGGATGACCGAACTCAACCGTAGCAATTTTACCTTGGATAGAAGTGTATAAACTTCCGTTTTCTCTCGAAGTTCCCATACTTGTGTTTTCTCAAAAATAAGATTTTTTTAAAGAAAACTTAGCCTACAATATTTACAATTTTACCCGGCACCACAATTACTTTTTTCGGAGTTCTTCCTTGTAATTGTGTCTGAGTTTTTTCGTGTTCCATTACTGCGGATTCGATTTCGTCCTTTGATAAATCAAGCGATAATTCTAACGTGAATCTCATTTCCCGTTAAAGGAAATTGGATAATTCTTAGTGCTCTCCACCAAATGTTTTTGTTCAAACACCGGAAAGGCAACAGTCGATATTGACTCGTTATGACCCAATGTACTCCAAAGCTCTTCGGCAATATGTGGCGCGTACGGAGAAATCAATACTAAAAGTGGTTCTAAAATTTCGCGCTTATTACACTTTTGAGCAGTTAACTCATTTACGGCAATCATGAATGTTGATACCGAAGTGTTGAAACTGAAATTCTCAATATCTTCTTCAACTTTCTTTATGGTTTTGTGTAAAGTCTTTAATTCATCTTTGGTAGGCTCCCCATCAGAAATAGCTAATTCATCTCCCGAGTAGAACAACTTCCATAATTTCTTTAAGAAGGAATAAACACCTGAAATTCCTGAAGTTTTCCAGGGCTTAGACTGCTCTAATGGCCCTAAGAACATTTCAAATAAACGCAATGCATCAGCCCCATATTCATCACAAATATCATCTGGATTCACCACATTATATTTGGATTTTGACATTTTTTCTACCTCGCGAGACACTTTAAAGGTACCATCATCCTCAGTGATGAATTCTGCATTTTCAAATTCTGGTCTCCATTGTTTGAAGCCTTCGATATCTAATTCATCCGAAGCATTCACTAACGAAACATCCGCATGAATTGGCTGCACCTTTTGACCTTCAATTTTTCCAGCCGATAAAATCGTATTTTCCCCTTCCAATCTGCAAACAAAAGCTGAGGTTCCTAAAATCATCCCCTGATTGATCAACTTTTTCGCAAATTCATCCACAGGTACAAAACCTCTATCGAACATGAATTTTTGCCAGAATCTCGCATATAATAAATGTCCGGTTGCATGTTCTGATCCGCCGATATACAAATCAACTTGCTTCCAGTAATCGATTTTATCCTTTCCGAAAATTTCTTCAGAATTTCTCGGGTCCATGTAACGATTAAAATATTGGGAACTACCCGCCCAACCTGGCATGGTATTCAATTCTAATGGAAATACAGTTTTGTGATCGATTAAATTATTCGATACCACTTTATTCGTTTCTACATTCCAGGCCCATACATCAGCATTTCCTAATGGAGGTCTTCCATCTTCGGTCGGAAGGTATTTTTCAACTTCAGGAAGCTCAATTGGCAAATGGACTGCATTAATCATTTGTGGCAATCCATTTTTGTAATACACTGGGAAAGGTTCACCCCAATAACGCTGACGACTAAAAACAGCATCTCTTAATCGATAGTTGATTTTGCCATAACCAATTCCGCGTTCCTCTAGTTCGTAAATCACGCGTTTCATGGCCTTCTTGTAAGACAGCCCGTTTAAGAAATCAGAATTGGTAATGATGGTTTTCTCTTTATCAGCAAAAGCCTCTTCAGAAATATCCGCTCCTTCGAAAATATTTGGAATCGCGATTCCGAAATGGTTCGCAAAATCATAATCACGTTGGTCACCGCAAGGAACTGCCATTACGGCACCTGTTCCATAGCTTGCTAATACATAATCCCCAATCCATATTTCAACTTTATCTCCCGTAAATGGATGAATCGCATAAGCACCAGTAAAGGCACCTGAGATTGTTTTTACATCTGCCATTCGATCACGCTCAGATCGTTTTGCCGTTGCCTCAACGTAGGCCTCAACTGTAGCTTTCTGATTTGCGGTAGTGATTTTGGGAACCAATTCATGTTCTGGTGCAAGGGTCATAAAGCTCACCCCAAAAATCGTATCTGGTCGTGTCGTAAACACATCTATTTTTTCTCCTTCGTGACCATCAACCTGAAATGAAACCATGGCTCCCTGACTTCTACCAATCCAGTTGGTTTGAGAATCTTTCAATGGCTGCGGCCAATCAATTGTATTTAGGCCATCTAACAAACGTTGTGCATAGGCAGAAATTCGCATCGACCATTGGGTCATTTTTTTTCGAACCACAGGATGACCACCTCTTTCTGATACGCCGTTAACAATTTCATCATTGGCTAAAACAGTTCCCAAAGCAGGACACCAGTTCACCTCAGTATCCGAAAGAAAGGTTAATCGATATTGCAATAAAATTTCTTGCTGTTTCTCAGCGGAAAAACTGTTCCAATCATCCGCAGAAAAATCTATTACCTCATCATCACAGGCTGCATTCACGCCTTGAGTTCCATTGGTTTCAAACTTCTGAATTAAGGTATCAATAGCTTCTGCTTTATCCATATCCTTATTGTACCATGAATTGAACAACTGAATGAAAATCCATTGTGTCCATTTATAATATTCCGGATTCGAAGTTCTTACCTCTCTGCTCCAATCAAACGAAAATCCAATTTGATCTAATTGTCTGCGGTAGGTTTTAATATTGGCCTCAGTCGTTTTTGCCGGATGCTGACCGGTTTGAATGGCATATTGCTCAGCTGGCAATCCAAAGGAATCATATCCTTGTGGATGCAACACATTAAATCCCTTATGTCTTTTATATCTCGCGTAGATATCAGATGCAATATATCCTAACGGATGCCCAACATGAAGTCCGGCTCCAGACGGATAAGGGAACATATCCAACACATAATATTTAGGTTTATCGAAATCGTCTTTCGCCCGAAAGGTATGATGATCTGCCCAATACTTTTGCCATTTCTTTTCTATTTCCCGATGATTGTATTGCATCTTATCTAAGTTTTGAGACTGCAAATTTACATTTAATCTATAAAAAATTAGGCTCGAGAGTCGATTAATTCTGCTGCGATAACCCAATGATTTTAATGGATATTTAACATTAATCAAAAGGAGTCCTCATATCATTTTGTAAATTGCATATTCAATTTTTTATCTATGAAAAAAATCTTTTTTGTACTCGTTGCTATTGCCTTTTTAGCTTGTAATACTTCTGAGAAAAACTCAACGGACTTAAGCATTAATTACAAAAAAATAGAATTAGAAAATGGGCTGGAT
>JALQZD010000109.1 GCA_023258495.1 Polaribacter sp. | reverse complement strand
ATTTAATAAATTTCATTTTAAATTAGGTTTAAAAGCATCCAACCACTCATTACTATCATCAATGCATCTTCAATAATAGTTACGGTACTCATTGGCAAATTGAACACAGCACCCAAACAAGCACATTGAATTTTCTTTTTGTTCAATACCGATTGCAATACGCCAATGATGCTGATGCTCATTACTATAAATGTTAAACTATTAGTAACAAGCGGATTAAAATTGATTAAAAAAGCAATACCCAAAGCCAATTCTGTGAAAGCATAGATATAAGCCCAAGCGGGTAAACGTTTGGCAACAACATCATACATTACATAACTTTCGGCAAAGCCTTTCAAATTAAGCATTTTGAAAAACGAAAACACCAAAAAGAACCCTGCCATAAAATGTCGCATCCACTGCATACCATCAAACCTATTGTTGGAAAATTGCACCAATAGCGTTACCAATGAGATGTAGAAAAATATCAACAAAATAGGCTTGTAGGTTTCAAGCCAACTTTTGGTTTGTTCAGCCAATTCGCTGTGATGTTGGGCAGAAATTTGATATTTTTCGGTCAAGGCTTTCTGCAACTTATCCAATGCAATGTGTTTATCCATTGTGATTGTGGCTGAATTTTCGTCTTTTGAAACATCAACATTTACCACATTTTCTACCATTAGCAACGATGATTTTACTTTTGATTCGCAACTTGAACAGGTCATTCCTGTTACTTGATATGTATGTACCATAATCTTACATTTTAAAAGTTAATAACTATGGTACAAAGTTCCGAAGCTATTTGTTCATTGTTGTTGTGGTATTTTGGGTTTGAGTTGTAACATTTATAAGTCTTCAATCTGCTTCCGTTTTTTGTCTTTCAATTGCTTGTAATGCGAAGGCGAAAAGCCTGTTACCTTTTTGAACTGATTGCTCAAATATGCCACACTGCTATAATTCATCTGAAAAGCAATTTCATTCAGTGTCAATTCATCATACAGAAGCAATTCTTTCACCTTTTCAATTTTTTGGTTAATAAAGTATTTCTCAATGGTCGTATCTTCTACTTCCGAGAACAAATTGCTAAGAGATGAATAATCTTGTGTTAACTGTTTTGACAAATAATCAGAAAGATTGGTGTTGAGTTGGGCATTTTGTTGATGCACCAATTCAATTATTAAAGTTTTAATTTTATCAATTAATCGGCTTTTCTTGTCATCAATCAGTTCAAAACCAAAACCTTTCAGGTGTTCTGCAATTTCACTTTTTTGCCTTTCTGAAATGGGTGTTACTTCTACTTCGCCTAAATCAACTGCGAGTAGTTGAAGTCCGAGTTTTTCCAACTCAGACTTCACTACCATTTTGCAGCGACTACACACCATATTTTTGATGTAGAGCTTCATTTATTCAATGGTTTCAACCGTTTTACCACAAGTGAGCATTTTAGAACCATAGTATGGGTTCTTCACAGCATTTTCCTTGCTCAACCAATTAGCACCTTTACCATTGTTTGCCATTGGGCAATGTTGGTAATATGTAGGTGTTTCTTGTTTGGAAACTTTCAAGAGTTGATACATATTGTCAGACAAGGTATTGAAATGGTCTCTTTGATGCCCAACATCTTTGGTTTCTTCAATGTGTTCGGTATCAAATATCAAGTCCTTCATTACTTTCATCCAAACAGTATGTTCCTCATTGGAAAGTTTGTTCATCTGCACGGCATTAAGAGCGTTGAGCAATTCTTTTGCTTTGGCAGAAGCCAAGTTTCCATCAGATTTTACCAAAGCATCTTTAAGTGCGAAATAATTTTCAAAAACTGATTTGAGTTGATTTACTTCTTGCTTTGTTTCTGTTGACTTGTCAGTTGCCCCACCGTGATTGTGATTAGAATGGTTGTCTATCGTTTCTACTTTTACCGTTTCCGATTTTTTCACACGGTCGTATTGACAGCATTCAGGAAGTTTCGCATAGACATCATCAGGTGCAAGAAATTTTTCGCTATCATAACCCGCCAATGCAATGCGTTTCAAAACTTCATCTTGATTGGTCTTGCTTGGGTCGTAAGTAAGAGTAGCCATTTTGGTATCTTTGTTCCAATCTACCTGAGCTACTTTCTTAATGTTTCCTGCTTTTTCAATGGTCGTTTTACACATACCACAGTTACCGTAAATTTTTACGCTTTCGGTTTTAGCGTTTTTGATTTGAGCGTTACACGCTGTAAACGATAGCAATAGTGTTATTGCCATCAATATTTTTATTGATTTCATTTTTTTAAAATTAAATGTTGAATGAAAAATTGTGATTGAAAGCTAATAATTGCGTTCAATTGGACAGACCTTTGGCTGTCAAGGCAAGAAATCAGCCTATTTTTGGCGGTAGCCAAATAGAAATGAAACCTGATGAATAAAAGCTATCTTGGTAATAAAAATTTGGCTTGTTGGGGATTAACTTAATTCCTGAAAATTTGATTAAGAATGGAATAGTAAAATTTGTATGGTTTGAAGGACAATGACAGTTTGAGTTGCCACATTTTCCATCACAATCTTTTCCGTGCTTATTGCATTGTCCTTTTTCTGTGTCGCAACACTCTTTTTTTTCCGCTTCGGTGTCGGATTGTTTGGTGCAATTATTTTCTATGTTTTCAGATTTTGACCCACAAGCATAGATGTCTGTTGGTGTCAGTAAGAAACCAATCAGGGTTAATAATGCTATGTAAATAAATCTTATCATACTGTTTCAAAACGCAAATTTACAAATTTTTTCGGTCAAGCGTTGGCAAAAAACAGCTCTTTTGGTTTTTAGGGTTGGCTTGCGTATCGGCAAAAACCAAATGTGCTGTTTGTGCGGTCGGCTTTTTACAATGAGGCACAACGGTTTCGGCTATAAATTGAAGGCGGTTTAAGTGCCTTCGAAACAGTCCCCCCGTGATTTAAATTTATTAGGTAAAACGAAAATAACATAAACGTAGAAACAGCCTTTAATTGATAGCCAAT
>JALQZD010000356.1 GCA_023258495.1 Polaribacter sp. | reverse complement strand
TTGGTAAAATGATAAATGATGATGAAATGTATAATAGCCTTACCAATGCTTCAAAAGAATTAGAAGAATTGCTGAGAGAAATGAAATTGAATCCGAAACGTTTTGTGCATTTTTCACTATTTGGAAAAAGGATAAAACCTTACAGTAAGGAAAATAATCAAGAAAATAAAACTAATTAATAAGACCAAATATTCGAAAGAATGCAGTATATACCTAATGTGATTTTCGCCTTACTACTGATTGTGGGATTTGGTTTTTTTACGTTGAACGTAAAAAAGTTAATTCGAAATATCAAGTTAGGGAAAGATGTAGATAGAAGTGATCATACATCAGAGCGATGGATGAATATGATTCGAATTGCTCTTGGTCAATCAAAAATGGTCAGAAGACCGATTTCTGGAGTTCTTCACGTGATTGTTTACATCGGATTTATCATTATCAATATTGAATTGCTTGAAATTATTGTGGATGGCCTCTTCGGAACGCATCGCGTATTCCAAGGCTTTTTAGGTGATGCTTTCTACGGATTTTTGATTGGAACTTTTGAGGTATTAGCAGTACTCGTGCTTGTGGCTGTATTGATTTTCTGGACACGAAGAAATGTAGCAAATATCAAACGATTTTTAAGTCCGGAAATGAAAGGATGGCCAGAAAATGATGGTAACAATATTCTGTATTTTGAAGTCGTACTGATGACCTTATTTCTGACCATGAACGCGACTGATACTCCTTTTCAAGAAGCAGGAATCGGAAATGTATTTAGTCATTACTTAGTTCCATTGTTTGATAGTTTCGCTGCTGAAACTGTTCACATCATTGAAAGAACAGCCTGGTGGTTGCACATCGCTGGAATCTTAATTTTCTTGAATTACTTATACTATTCAAAACACCTTCACATCCTGTTGGCATTTCCAAATACATTCTTTGCAAATTTGAATGCAAAAGGAAGATTCACAAACTTGGCATCTGTAACAAAAGAGGTGAAATTAATGATGGATCCAAACGCCGATCCTTATGCAATGCCAGAGAATGGAGAAGAAGAGGAGCCTGAAAAATTTGGTGCTTCAGACGTTACTGATTTGAATTGGGTACAATTGATGAATGCCTATACCTGTACGGAGTGTGGACGTTGTACATCCTCATGTCCAGCTAACCTTACAGGGAAGAAATTATCGCCTCGTAAAATTATGATGGACACGAGAGATCGATTAGAAGAGGTGGGAAGAAATATGGATGCCAACAA
The DNA here is from genome assembly GCA_023258495.1 of Polaribacter sp. Classification (GTDB taxonomy): domain Bacteria; phylum Bacteroidota; class Bacteroidia; order Flavobacteriales; family Flavobacteriaceae; genus Polaribacter. The sequence goes on along the minus strand of JALQZD010000356.1, from coordinate 3,467 downwards.
GGGATCATATGTAGACGATGGTAAGCAATTATTGAACGATTATATCACTCCAGAAGAATTATGGGCCTGTACGAGCTGTAATGCCTGTGTGGAAGAATGTCCTGTTAATATTGATCCGTTATCCATCATTATGGACATGAGAAGATATCTTGTGATGGAGCAATCTGCTGCGCCTCAGGAATTAAACATGATGATGACCAATGTAGAGAATAATGGCGCTATGTGGCAATACAACCAGATGGATCGCTTAAACTGGGCTAACGAAGATTAATAATTAGGGGAAAATGAGTATGATTGTAAAAACAATGGCCGATTATTTTGCTGAAGGAAAGCAACCAGAAATTCTATTCTGGGTAGGTTCAGCGGGAAGCTTTGACGATAGAGCAAAAAAAATCACGAAAGCATTTGTTAAAATCTTAAATCAGGCAGATGTTGAATTTGCTGTTTTAGGAACTGAAGAATCTTCTACAGGTGATGCTGCTAAGCGATCTGGAAATGAATTTATCTTCCAGATGCAAGCACTGATGAATATTGAATTATTGAATGGTTATGAGGTAAAGAAAATCGTGACTTGCGATCCACATTCCTTCAATACCCTTAAAAATGAATATCCTGAATTAGGTGGTAATTATGAAGTGGTTCACCATACGCAATTCATCTACGAGTTGATTAACGAAGGACGATTATCTGTTGATGATAGTGTTCTTAAAAGTAAACGATTGACCTTTCACGATCCTTGTTATTTGGGGCGAGCAAATGATGTGTATGAATCTCCGAGACAATTGATTCGAAAGTTAGGAGTTAATTTCAATGAAATGAAACGCCACAAAAGAACAGCACTTTGTTGTGGAGCAGGTGGCGCTCAAATGTTTAAAGAGCCTGAGAAAGGCAATATGGACATCAATATTTTAAGAACTAAAGAAGCCTTAGAGACCAATCCACAAATCATTGCTACAGGATGTCCGTACTGCAATACCATGATGACTGACGGAATAAAATTCCACGAGAAAGAAGATCAGGTTGTGGTGAAAGATATTGCGGAATTGATCGCTGAGGCAAACAAGCTTTAAATTTTAGTTAGGTTTTTAATATGATTAAAAACTACATCAAAGCGGCACGACTACGAACATTGCCACTTTCCGTATCCGGAATAATCGTTGGTTCACTATTGGGTGCTAGCGAATTAGGTGGTATTTCTATTTTAAATTCCGATATATTCTGGCTGGCTATTTTAACTACAATTGGATTTCAAGTGCTATCCAACTTTGCCAATGATTATGGCGACGGAATTAAAGGAAGTGATGAAAATCGCTCGGGAGAAGCACGGATGGTAGCATCAGGAGCCATTTCTGCAAGTCAGATGAAATCAGCAATGATTATAACAATTATTATTACGCTAGTCATTGCCTTAGGACTTATTTATCAGTCTTTTGGTAAAGAGAATTTCATCTATTCTATAGTATTCTTTCTGCTTGGTATTGCCTCTATTGTTGCGGCAATAAAATATACAGTAGGGAACTCAGCTTACGGATATTCAGGATTTGGAGATCTATTTGTTTTTATCTTTTTTGGATTACTTAGTGTGGTAGGAAGTTATTTTCTATTTACCAAGCAATTAAACTTTCAAATTTTTTTACCAGCCATATCCATCGGATTATTAAGTACAGCTGTTTTAAACTTAAATAACTTAAGAGATTTTGAAGAAGATAAAAAGAATTCGAAGAATACGCTTGTGGTTAAATTAGGAGTCTCAAAAGCAAAAATTTATCATTATACCTTATTCTTTTTCGCCTTCATTAGTGCTTCGATTTATACTTTTTTAAATTTTAAATCAGAATTTCAATTTTTATTCTATATTTCATTTATACCGCTGTTTATCAATGGTTTAAAAGTGAGTAAAACTTCAGATTTATCAGTATTAGACTCTGAATTAAAGAAAGTTGCACTAAGTACTTTTTTATTTGGTATCCTTTTTGGTTTAGGGGTGTATATAAATTCTTAAAATCAAAAATCATGAAGAAAAATTTTATCCTTTTCACAGCAGTATTTTTCTTATTTCAATGTGATAGTTCGGAGTCGGATATTGAAGTTTTAGGAAAATCAATTGGATATAAAACAGCCAATACCTTGGAAATGGTTGATGAAATTCCAATTACTGAAAGATCAAAGACAAATCCAATAAATAGTTCTATTGAAAAAAAGTTCATTAAAAATGGAAGACTCCGGTTTGAAACGGATGACTTAATCGAAACAAAGGGGTTTTTAAAAGAACTGATTAAAGAGAGTAACGGTTATATTTCATCAGAGAATCAGTCACAATCGGGTGGAAGAAATTATAACGCTTTAACGGTTCGAATCCCGACAAAGAATTTCGACTCGTTCATGAACAAACTTTCAGGAAAAGTTGAGAAATTCGAAACCAAAAACATTACTGTCGAAGATGTGACAGCGCGATTTTACGATCTCAAAACACGATTAAAAACGAAAAAAGAACTGGAGAAAAAGTATATGCAAATCCTTCAAAAAGCGAAGACGGTTAAGGAAATTCTTGAAGTTGAAAGAGAAATTAATAAACTACGAGAAGAGATAGAAAGTACTGAAGGAAGATTTAAATACCTATCGAATCAAGTCAGCTTTTCGACACTAACTATTCAGTTCTATAAACAAGTAGGAAGCGAGCCAAATTTTGGTTCGAAAATCATTGATAGTCTAGAAGATGGCATAAAATATATCTCCTCCTTTTTCTTAGGTATCCTTTCTATTTGGCCATTTATTTTAATATTTGGGATGATAGCTTTGTTTTTGAGCCGATTAAAAAAGAATAGAAAATAATCAGTGAAAGCGACAAAAGTCATTTTAATCATTATTTCAATTGTCTCGGTTGGTTTCTTTTCTACGGGTTTAATTATGCCCGAAATCAAATATGAAACGAGTATTGAAATCAATAAAAATATGGATGAGGTGTTCCTATCCTTTGCTGATGTTAAAAATTCTATGGATTGGGTTCCCGGACTAAAATCTGTAGGTATTAGAAAGGAAGTTCCAAATAAAATTGGTAGTGTATATGAATTAATTGCAATAGATAAAGGTGCTGAGATTACTATTGTTCAGAAAATCACAGCTTTTAAAAAAAATGAATCTATTGGGATTTTATTTCGGGCAAATGAAATGAACAAATTAAATCTATTCAAATTTGAAGTTAGAGGAAATACTACGGTAATCACCCTTGATGCCACGTGTAGAAGCGATTCATATATGCTCTCCTGTATTTTCCCGTATTTCAAAGGATTTTTCAAAGATGAGGATGATGTATACCTGCAAAACTTTAAATCGTATATTGAAAACAAATCCTGATTTAGTTCGTGAAAGCTTTATATAAAAAATACAACCTGAATTTTAAAAATCCGAGTGGCACATCCAGGGGAGTTCTCCGAACTAAAGAAACTTGGTTTATTGTTATTGAAAAG
>JALQZD010000297.1 GCA_023258495.1 Polaribacter sp. | reverse complement strand
AAATGTTTCAAATTGTTTCTTGTCCAAGATATTTTTCATACGATTCTTAAAGGCAATTTGATGATCAAGACGCTTATTTAGCATGGCAAATACCTCATCTTTAGTTGGTCTTTTTCCTTTTTTACGAGCTTCCATTCGTTGTTTCATTGCCCTCTCTCTTTCTTGAATCTGAGCTACTAGAAATGGACGAACTTCTTGTTGTTGTTTCGCTGTTAAGTCTAAAGAAAGTGTCATTTTTTTTACCGCCAAGGCTGCTTTTTGCTCTGTTGTAAAATTTGGTTTTCTTTTCATTGGTCGATCTTGCGCTTCTGCCGTAAAGGTGATGCTTGCGATCAGAATTACAATTACACTAAGTTTTTTCATGATTTATCTTTTTTTATTTTGTTCTATCTCTTTGACACATGGTCTTTGAAAAGGTTTAAATTTGTACATTACATTAACAAGCATTTAACAAAATTGATGATGAAAAAATTAGCAATTCTAATTGTTTTCTGGTCTTTAGGGATTGTTGCCCAAGACACTACGAAAGTAGATTTAAGCAATCCGCAATCGACAATTTATACCCATTTATATTTCTTGCAAAAAGAAAATTTTGAACCTGCAAAGGCGGCTCAAACCATTCATGGTTTGACGCCTAAGAAAGCCATTGATAAGGCCATCAAAATAAAAAGAGTATTAGACGGAAAAGGATTGTATGTGGACTTTAATCGGATTCCGAATGATCCCAATTATAACGATACCATTGGGTATTCCACATCATTTAAATATGTGCTTTTCCCGCAACGAATGCCTCAAATATCTGTAGAGAAATTTGAAGGGAACTGGTATTATTCTAAAGAAACAGTAAATGCCATTGATGACATTTATAAGAGTGTGTTTCCTTGGTATGTTGATAAATTACAGAAAAGTATTCCAAATTATGGACATCAGACTTTGTTTGGTGTAGAGTTATGGCAATGGATTGCCTTGCTGCTCATATTAGCTGCTGCAGTTATTGTTTTCGCAATTACCAAACGCATGGCATTTGTCTTATTACGTGTCGTTCGCAGAAGGATTACACACAGTATCAATGTCCATTTCGATCAGACCTTAAAAAAATTAGCGCATCCGTTAGGCCTTTTATTCGCCTTAATGCTTATTGATAAATTATTCCCATCGCTTCAGTTTTCTCTAGAGGTCAATAAATGGGTATTCCTTGCGGTGAATATTTTTGAAACCGTATTCTGGATTTACATCTTCTTGAAATTGGTTCAAGTTGTCATGGGAATCTATGCTGAATTTACCGAGGGGACCTATGCGAAATTAGACGATCAATTGGTGCCAATTTTACACAATATCCTTTCTGGATTAGTGATTGTTTTTGGTGCCTTTAAAGTGCTGCATTTATTTGGAGTTGATACGACCACTTTACTGGCTGGTGCAACCATTGGAGGTTTGGCATTCGCCTTAGCTTCACAAGACACCGTTAAAAACTTGATTGGTACCATTACCATATTTCTAGACAAACCATTTCACATTGGTGATTGGATTTCTGCGGGGGAGGTTGCAGGTTCGGTGGAAGAAGTTGGTTTCCGGTCTACGCGAATCCGTGCCTCCGATACGACGCTTTTTCAGATTCCAAATAGTAAGTTATCGGAGATGGTGATTAACAACGCCGGAGTTCGATTGTTTAGACGTTATACGACTGAATTGGGATTGCGATATGATACGCCACCCGAATTGATTGAAGCATTTATGGCAGGGGTTCGTAGCATAATTGAAGCGCATCCTGAAACACGAAAAGATGCCTATCATGTCGAATTTATAGGCTTTGGTGATTCGGCATTGACAATTATGGTGAATGTATTTTTCGTAAGCCTTGATTGGTCTGTAGAACAGGCATCCAAAACAAAATTACACATGGCCATTGCCAAATTGGCGACCGCACTTGGTGTCGAATTT
>JALQZD010000262.1 GCA_023258495.1 Polaribacter sp. | reverse complement strand
ACTTGGGTGCCAAGAACATAAGAGAAGGCATTCGTAATGTTTCTTTTGAAGGAGATTTAGGGTTCATGTATAAGGCGAATCTCTCTCTTAGAACTGCCATTCGAATCTTAAAGCCCTTGAAAAAAGTTGGTATTTACGATGAAAAGGACTTGTATCAGCAAATTCAGAGAATTAAATGGGAAAGATATCTTTCGACAGAGGCTACATTTGCTATTAATGCAGTAGTGAATTCAAATAATTTCACCACAAATTCACATTACATTGCATTAAAATCTAAGGATGCCATAGCAGATTACTTCCGGCACAAGGAGAGTAAGAGACCTAACGTCGATATCAAAAATCCTGATTTAAGAATTCATATACACATTCAAAAAGAGTGGTTAACCATATCAATTGATTCCTCTGGAGATTCATTGCATAAACGTGGATATAGAACAGCAACTAATATTGCTCCGATTAATGAGGTGTTAGCCGCGGGAATGGTAATGCTATCGGGATTTACAGGGGATGAAAACTTTATCGATCCTATGTGTGGCTCTGGTACAATTCTTATTGAAGCGGCAATGATTGCTTGTAACATTCCTGCAAATATTAATAGAAAACAGTTTGCTTTTGAAAAATGGAAAGATTACAATGAAGATTTGTTTTACACAATTCATGATTCATTATTAAAACGAATTAAATCCCTGCACTGCAAAATCATGGGATTTGACAAGGCTCCATCAGCTGTTCGAAAAGCGAAACAAAATTTGATTAACGCCAATTTGGAAGAGTTTGTAGGAGTACATCACGTGAATTTCTTTAATTCTAAAAAAGAAGTATTCGGAAATACCATTATCATGTTTAATCCACCATATGGAGAACGTTTATCTATTGATACAGAGGAGTTTTATAAAAATATAGGAGATACGCTTAAAAACCATTATTCAGGCTCTGTGGCTTGGATTATTACTTCAGATATTCAAGCGCTAAAGTATGTTGGTTTACGAACCTCAAAAAGAATTCCGTTGAGAAATGCGAGTTTGGACTGTAGATTTGTGAAATATGAATTGTACGAGGGTACTCGAAAGGCAAAGCATTTTATCACTACATAGAGGAATTATTTGCGTCCTAACCTTACATCATATTCCTACAATGACTAAATAGTATGAGGAATACAATTTTTATTTTCTTTCTGCCAGATTCTTTTACAGCCTCTAATATTTTTTATACGTTTCATACTTCTAATACAGCTTTCACCCATTGATCTGGATTTTCTAACATTAAAAAGTGTCCGGTATTTTCAATCCATTTGATGGAATTATTTGGGATTTCAGAAGCTAAGGTTTCTCCAATTTTTGGAATGGCGATCGGATCATTTTCTGCCCATATAATCGTTGTAGCTATTTCTGTCGCTTGTATTGCTCCGACCCAACGATCCCAATAGGTATATCGTTCTGTTATATATTGAGTTAATTGATGAATAACCTTCTTGCCAGAATTAAAATTTAAAATTCCCCACATTTCTTCCAATTCAGAATCCAATACTTTGGAGGGTTTATAATATACATTCCTCATATTATTGCGAAATATCCGGTAATTGGTCAATTTTGCAACAAAAGGTCCAGTCCATCTGTTTCGAAGTAATTTTTGGATGGTTCGTAGTTTGGAAAATTCAATATGAATACTACCATTACATAAAATTAACTTTTTAATTTTTAAGTCTATTTCTGAGTTATTAGCTCGAGCAATTATTTCAGTTGCAACCGAAGTACCATAATCATGGGCGAGTAATGTAGCCTCCTTAATATTTAATTTTTTCCATAGGGATAATGCACGATCGGCCTGATGTTTTAGTGAATAGCTTGCATCATATGGTTTATCAGAGAACCCAAATCCTAAATGATCATGAATGATGACCCTGTAGGAATTGGAAAGTTGATCAATCACTTTGTAATAGTCAAAAGACGATGTAGGGTAACCATGAAGTATTAACAAAACCTCTTTTGAATTCCCCTGGTCGATGGTAAAGATGTTATGATGTAAAACTGTAACGTATTTGCCTTTTTTTTTCCATTCCAATGCTGTCATAGAGTTTTATTTTTTGAACTACAAGTTAAGGAATAGGAATAAAAATATTCTTGAAAAAAGAAAGTGACTAAATATTCTCAGTATTTAGTCACTTATCGGGGAATTGCTTAATAGGGGTTTATTTAAGACATGCATTTATATTTTTAAAAATGTAGAGCTTGTATATTCGTTTTGCCCCTAACTTATATTAACCTCAAGTCTGTTCTTGTATGTTAATTATACGCACTCTACATTTTGCTTTTCTACATATTGATTAAAATTTGTTCTTTTGTAATTTCTTCCAAAATTCCATTCAATATTTCTGGTTGTTCAAGACTTGGAAAATGACCACATGATTCAATCAATTTCAATTCTGAACCTTCTACAATTTGATGAAGTTTATCAGCTAATTTTTTATTATTTGTAACATCGCTTTCTCCCCAAACAATAAGGACGTTAGTTCTCGTATTTTTAAGAGCACCAATCCATTTTTTTGCGAATTGTTTACGCTCTAATATGGTGTAATCAACAAATTGAAGATATCGTTGTCCACTATTTACAGACATAAGGCTCCAAAGTATCCTAATATCATTCGTAGTTACTTTAGATGGTTGCTGGAGCGCTAGGTTGAAATTTTTTTCAAATATTTGATAAGAATACCCAATCTGATTAAATTTCGTATTCATCGTATTGTTTATCAGATCATTTGAACTACTAGATTTCAACACTTCAATAGTCAAACTGCCATTTAGTAAAACAATGTTGGTAAAATTTAGATTAATAATCTTTGAATTTAAATTCTGAATTTCTGCTATTATTTCAAGCAAAACAGAAGTACCATAACCTTGAGAAACCACAGTTACAGAATTGATCTCTAATTTTTCAAGCAGCTTAATTATCATTTGTGCCTGATCCAATATTGAGAAGTAATAGTTTCGTGGTTTATTAGAAAATCCAAACCCGATTAAATCTGGAATTACAATTCTGTACTCGTATTGTAGTTCTTGTAATTGTTTGTAAAATGAATAGGAATTCGTACCAAAATCGTGAAGGAATAAAATAGTATTATCACCATCTTCGGTGTCAATGTAAGATACAATTTCATTATTGATGCGAGTCAAGCTGTGTAGCTTTGACCAATCATTAATTGTAATATCTGTTATATTCATATTTTCGGGCATTTTGTTCCTCTTTTTTGTATGGATTATATCTTAAAATCCTTACGATAGAGAACATTGTTTACATTGTTGTTTCAAATGTAAATAGCGAATTCAATGCCCACAATACCAAGAATTGGTGAAATTTTCAGCTACCTAATTCTAGCGAATATGATACCGATAAATGGGTGTCAAAAAATTATAAGTACTTGATATACAGGAAACAAAATAAAGTTAGAAAACTGGAAAATGTGCATTATTTTTTCAATTCGAAAATTTGCAAAATCGATAAAGACGTCAAGTTTTAGATTTAGACCCTAAAAAACAATACAATTTTAATAGTATTAAAGAATAAAAAAAGGAGGCAAAAGCTGTTACCTTAATCTAAGGAACTGATAATGTGGTTTTCGAAATTACCAATGCAAAGGACATCAGAAGCATCTAAATAGGATTAGAGGACAATTTTAGTCTTTACATGAACAAACAATCAAAGTCGATTAATAGAAAGGAAAATAAAAAAGATTATCTGCGATGCTTAAAAAATGTCTCATAAATTTCCAGCACCTTATCAGTATTGAGCGGCTTATTTATAAAATCACCAACATAGCCTAATCGTACGGCTTTTGTTCGATCATCAGGATTTAATGAAGTTGTCAGCATAACGACTACCAGTAAACCATTATTCCTTTTGTCAAGTTTTTCATAGGCCTCCAAAAATTCCCATCCATTCATACCTGGCATATTAATATCTAAAAAAATCAATTCGGGATATTCATGATCACCAGCTGTTTTCAAATACTCTAATGCATCCATTCCGCTTTCTTTGGCAACTACCTTATTCGTTATTTCTGCACGATTAACAATTTTTTCGTTCACGTAATTTGTAGAATCAGAATCATCTACTAATAATACACAATTCAGTTTTCGGTTCATGATTGACTGTTTTATTTAAAATGAACTTAAAGTTCTTTTTTTAATTTCATTATATTTAATTGAATATCACTTTCTGTGTTTGAGTTTCTCACTTAAATCACCTTATATTTTAAACGTATGGAATCAAAGACGGTTTTATTGGTTCTTTTCATTATCATCTTAATCCACTCAAGAGGCTCTTCTTCTATTACAAAACATTTTTCATTTTCAATAAATTCTACATTTTTTGGTTGATTAGACGCTAACATAATCGCTACTTCTTTGATTGCAGGGTCATCTTTTCGCCAAAATATCTTTATGGGGATTTCGGAAGCCTTCAATGCTTTAGCCCAGCGATGCCAATACAAATAGGTTTCTTCCAAAAAGTTTGATAAGGCAAGCAGTTCTTTTTGGCCATGAAAATCATTAAATTCTTGCCAAATATTTTTCATCTTGATTGCTTCGATTTGATTTAAATTATTCATCAAACTCTTGTTGTAAAATTCAATCAGATCTTCTCTATTTTTTGTAAAATCCGAATCTTTAAGAATTTTATGAATATTCACAATATTCATATAATCTATTCGCTTGCTGTTTTGTGACAAAATCACCTTTTTAATTTTAAAAGGAAGAATATTTGCATTAAATCTAAATAAAATCTCTTGAGCTACTTTTGTTCCAAAATTATGACCCATTAAGGTAAATTCTCTTAAATTTAGTTTTGTCCAAAGCTTAATACAAATATCAGCCTGCTCAACTAAAGAAAAACAATAGGTATCTGGTAGCTGTGAAAAGCCAAATCCAAAATGATCGTGAATTACAACTCGATAATAGTTTGAAAGTTCCAAAATAATCTTATGATAGTCATAGGAAATCGCAGGAAAGCCATTTAAAATAACAATTGTTTTTTTATCAATGCTATCGCTGTTATCAATGTCGATGACAAATAATTTACTTCCATCGATGTTGATATGTTGTCCTAAATTAAGAAAATCTTGAAGTTGCATAAGCGTTGTTTTTTTTATCTCCTACATATACTTAAATATGTATTTTTAATGGTATTTAGATGCTTTGATTGAGTGTTTGGTCTTTTTTTTAATAACTGATTTAAATCCAGTATTTGGAATTAAATGTAGGCAATAGCCAATAATATATTAAATAAATTTCGTTCATTATAATATTGCATTCAAATATGGTTAATTTTGTTCAAAATTAAAATATTAATTGAATCTATATCCTGAAAAAAGGGCGAGTCAAAGGTACAAATTCCTTTAAATTTTTCAATTATTATTTCCAAGTTAACAATTAATTATTAAAATAAGGAAATCGTGTTTTTTGTAGATGTTATTTTACCCGTTCCAATAAAAAACATGTTTACCTATCGAATTACTGAATCTGAGTTTAGTTTTGTAAAAAAAGGAACTCGTTTGGCGGTTCCATTTGGTAAAAACAAGATTTACACAGGCCTGGCTTTTTCTACCCATCTCGATCCACCAACTACATACGAAGCAAAAGATATTTATCAGATATTAGATGAATACCCTATTGTGACAGAAAAACAGTTAAAGCACTGGGAATGGTTAGCGAATTACTACATGTGTTCATTAGGAGAAGTCTTTAGGGCTGCTATTCCATCTGCTTTATTACTTGAAAGTGAAACTACCATTTACTTAAATAAAAATTTTCACAAGGACTTGCCCCTTTCTGATGATGAGTTCTTAATTCTAGAAGCTCTTGAGCACCATACTCAATTATCAGTTCATCAAATTTCTGATATTCTTGACAAGAAGGCCGTAATGCCTGTAATAAATGGATTATTGGAGAAGAGTGTGATTTATGTGAAAGAGGAGATTTACAAACAATACAAGCCCAAACTTGTTAAATACGTTCGTCTTACCAATACATATGCCGATGAGGACGGATTGAAATCTCTTTTAGAATTACTTCATCGTGCTCCAAAACAAAAAGATGCTGTTCTTGGATATTTTCAATTATCGGCTAGTCAAAATCTTATCACCCCCAAACTATTAGAATCTGAAATACAAATATCTCAAGCGGTAATTAATTCACTAGAGAAAAAAGGTGTATTCGAATTTTTCTATCATCAAAAAGATCGCATATCATTTACAGATCCTGCACACCCGTTAAAAAGCCTATCTCAAAATCAGACAAAAGCGTATCTGTCAATTAAAGAGAATTTTACTGAACAGAATATAAACGTACTGCACGGAGTTACCAGTTCTGGTAAAACCGAAATCTACGTTAAGCTCATTGAAGATATTTTACCTTCCAATAAGCAGGTTTTATTTCTTCTTCCAGAAATCGCACTTACAACTCAAATTATTGGAAGACTTCAAAATTATTTTGGAGATAAGATATCAGTATTTCATTCCAAATACTCAATGAATGAGCGGGTAGAGGTATGGAACAATGTTTTAAATAATAAATCGAAAGCACAAATCATTATTGGGGCCAGATCAGCCCTATTTTTACCTTTTTCGAATCTTGGTTTTATTGTTGTCGATGAAGAACATGAAACGTCATACAAACAATTTGATCCTGCACCTCGTTATAATGCGAGAGATGCTGCCATTGTTTTAGGAACACTTCACAAGGCAAAAGTATTATTAGGGTCAGCAACACCATCTGTAGAAGCGTATCACAATTGTCAAATTGGGAAATACGGATTAATCGAATTGCATAAACGATTTGGTGATGTTCAAATGCCGAAAATTGAATTGGTCAACATTCGAGAAAAAACGAGAAAGAAAAGAATGAATGGATGGTTTTCTGATCGATTGATAGAAGGTATAAACCACGCCTTAAATCAAAAAGAACAGGTCATTTTATTTCAGAATCGTAGAGGATTTTCACCTATTGTCGAGTGTAAAACCTGTGGAATAGCGCCCCAATGCCCAAATTGCGATGTCAGTCTTACCTACCATAAATATCGAAACGAATTGCGATGTCATTATTGCAGTTATGTGCGCGCAATGCCTAATGCTTGCGATGCCTGTGGAAACAGTACATTAGATTCTAAAGGTTTTGGAACAGAACAAATCGAGTTGGAGTTACGAGAGTTATTCCCTAATCACAAGGTTGGACGAATGGATTTGGATACCACAAGAGGAAAATATGGATACCAAAAAATCATTAATGCTTTTGAAGAAAGAGAAATCGATATTCTAGTCGGAACCCAAATGCTTTCAAAAGGATTGGATTTTGATAATGTTTCCTTAGTCGGAGTTTTAAATGCAGATACCTTATTAAATTTCCCTGATTTTAGAGCTTATGAAAAAGCTTTTCAATTGATGGTTCAGGTTTCTGGAAGGGCGGGGCGATCTAAAAAACAGGGTAGTGTATTAATCCAAACCTACAATCCGGAGCACCCAACCTTACAACAAGTGATTGATGCTAATTATCTAGAAATGTTCAACACTCAGGTAAAAGAGCGACTAGATTTCCATTATCCGCCTTTTTATAGATTAATTAAAATTACACTTAAACACAAAGATTTTCAGAAGGTAAATACGGGGATTCAGTGGTTGGCTAAAGCACTTCAGAATTCCTTTGGAACAAATGTATTAGGCCCATCAACCCCAGCAATATCAAGGATAAGAAATCAGTACATTAAAAATTTAGTAATTAAAATTCCACCGAAACAAAGTCTTGATAAAACAAAAAATCACATTCTAAAGGTGAAATCCACTTTCGAGGCAGTAAAAGAGTTTCGATCCATTCGCATGATTATTGATGTAGATCCGTATTAAAACATCTAATTTTTGCTTAAAACATCGAAATTTCGATTCCTTTGATTTCGCTATTTTGTTTGTTGATTCTCTCAAGTTTTAATAAAATTTTTTATTGTTACTTTTTTTGAAAATACGCTACCAATCCTGTAGTCATTCTTTATTTTTTAATAGTATTTTTACAAAAATTAAAAAATATTGATTATGATTATTGGTGTT
>JALQZD010000189.1 GCA_023258495.1 Polaribacter sp. | reverse complement strand
CATTAGAATTCAAAACGGTTACCAAAATTTTAAGAAACTGTAGACCATCATAAGTAATTATAGTATAATATTATTATTTAAGAAGGAAAAATCGTCACAAAAAGTGGTTGGTACATCTTCTTTTGTTGATATTCCCAAACGCTTGTGGGATCAATTGGCGCTGTATTCTGGAATAAAGACGAATCAAAATTGGGCAGACTTAACGAAAACTCAGATTGAAAATTTAACCCAACAAATTACCCGCTGTCAATTTGAAGCCAAAGGAAAAAGTACTTTTAAAGAAGAGTTTGTTACTGCTGGGGGTGTTGATTTAAAGGAAATCAATTTCAAAACCTTCGAAAGTAGATTACATTCCAATTTGTATCTGATCGGAGAGGTACTAAATATTGATGCCGTCACTGGCGGATTTAATTTTCAGAATGCTTGGACAGGAGGCTGGATTGTTTCAGAAAGTTTGTCTTCTTCTTAGTGAAAAACTTATCGAGCAATTTCACCACGATGCGGTTTTAAGGCGTCTCGAAAAATTTTCATTTGATCTTCTTGGACAATCACAAAGGCAGAGCAGAGCATTGAGTTTCTCTCTGTAATATCAATTCCGAAAGCATTCAATTTCTCGATAGCCACATATTCTTCAAGGTGTTTGGTATGATGAATAGCCGTTTGCTTGGCGTCAGGGCCTCTAAAATCCCAAATAAGTTTAATTTTTCTCATGTGCGTTCTTGAATAAATACAAGTAGGTTTCCTTCTGAAAACTCGATTCGAACTTGATCTTTAATCGCTCTATTCCGTGTTCCTACTCGAACACCAAGCTCCAAATTTGTGTGAATTAGCTCAAATTCTAATCCGTGCGATGTAATATTTGTTGCCTTTGGAAAAGGAAATAATGAAATGGTTTTATTCAAAACATCATTCATTTCAAATTGATTTGGAATGAATTGATAATGCCCATAATCGTCAAAAAAGTTCAATTGCAATTTATCTTTCCAGGCCAATGCCACATGAAGATTACCCAAAAAATGATCCTGTTCCTCTCCGCTGGCGCCAAAAACATCAATATTTTGGTATCCGCTTTCGTGAAGTAGGGCTAACGTTTTTTCGAAATCAGTATACTCTTGATCTTGCGTCAGCACGATTTCAGTCTCATCCGGAATCGGATCCACAGAATCAAAATCACCAAAGACCAAATCAGGTTCGACACCATTACTTTTAAGGGTTGTTAAAGCTCCATCGGTAGCGCAGACCAGACTATAATCATCAAGTTTTGGGTAGCTTTTGGGTGCCTTTCCATTGAGTATCAAGAAAACTGAATTCGATTTTTTCATATCGCAAAAATACCCAAAATAATATCGTCCATTAGTCGATGAAAATAGTTTTATCTTTGGCTGAAATTAATTTGCATTATTTGTGTTTGAATTCGATATCAAATTAGTAGTATCATCAGTTGAAAAAGCCAGTTTTACCTGGAGATCACCTAGTAATATTGCACTTGTTAAATATTGGGGGAAGAGCAATCCTCAAATTCCTAAAAATGCATCGATCAGTTTTACGCTGAAAAACAGTTATTCAGAAACAAAAGTTGATTTCCTAAAGATTGCTGACCAAAATTCTGTTTCCTTTGATTTCTTTTTTGAGGGATCAAAGAAAGATGAATTCAAACCGAAAATTGCAAAGTTCTTTGAAAGAATCCTTCCGTATTGTCCATATTTGAATCAATATCACTTAACGATTTCATCTGAGAATTCCTTTCCGCACAGTAGTGGAATTGCATCCTCAGCAAGCAGTATGTCTGCATTAGCGCTTTGTATAATGAGTTTAGAAAAGGAATTAAACTCGGAAATGGAAACGGCTTTTTTTAATCAAAAAGCGTCTTTTTTGGCAAGACTTGGATCGGGGTCTGCAAGTCGA
>JALQZD010000155.1 GCA_023258495.1 Polaribacter sp. | reverse complement strand
CTCCAGGACAACACGGTAACAACCGTCGTAGAGGAAAGAAATCTGAATATGCTATTCAGTTAAGCGAAAAGCAAAAAGCAAAATATACGTACGGTATTTTGGAGCGTCAGTTTAGAAACTTGTTCAAAAGAGCACAGGCATCTGGCGGAATTACTGGTGAGGTATTATTGCAATTATGTGAGTCAAGATTAGACAACGTAGTATACAGATTAGGGATTGCAAAATCTAGAGATGGTGCTCGTCAGTTAGTTTCTCACAGACACATCACTGTAAATGGAGATATCGTAAACATACCTTCATACAGATTGAGAGAAAATGATGTAATCGGAGTAAGAGAAAAGTCAAAATCTTTACAAGTTATCGAAGATGCTTTGGCATCTAACAATAACGTATTTGAGTGGTTGACTTGGAACGCAGAGAAGAAAGAAGGAACTTTTGTTAAAGTTCCGGAAAGACTTCAAATTCCAGAAAACATCAAAGAACAATTAATCGTAGAATTATATTCTAAATAATACATTAACCCATTGGTATTTGGCCAAAGGGTCTATTCGTACTTCTTCAAACTTATAGACCGCGCAACCAAATAACAATTAAAACGAAGAACACACATGGCAATTTTAAATTTTCAAAAGCCTGATAAGGTAATTATGATTGAGTCTACAGATTTCTCTGGAAGATTCGAATTTAGACCTTTAGAACCAGGTTTTGGTTTAACAGTAGGTAACGCTTTACGAAGAGTACTTTTATCTTCATTAGAAGGCCACGCAATCACTTCTTTACGAATTGATGGTGTAGAGCACGAGTTCTCAACGGTAAGCGGAGTTGTAGAAGACGTAACCGAAATTATTCTAAACTTAAAACAAGTACGTTTTAAGAAACAAATTGATGAAACTGAAAAGGAAACTGTTTCTATTTCAATTTCTAACCAAGAGCAATTAACAGCAGGTGACTTACAGAAGTTCATTTCTGGATTCCAAGTTTTAAATCCTGAATTAGTGATTTGTAACATGGATAAGTCAGTAAAGTTAAATGCTGAAATTACAATCGAGAAAGGAAGAGGATTTGTTCCTGCAGAGGAAAACAAAAAAGCTTCTGCTCCAATTGGTACCATTTTTACAGATTCTATTTTTACACCAATCAGGAATGTAAAATATGCTATTGAAAACTATCGTGTTGAGCAAAAAACGGATTATGAAAAATTAGTTTTTGACATCGATACTGATGGTTCGATTAACCCAAAAGACGCTTTAACAGAAGCTGCTAAGATTTTAATTCACCACTTCATGTTATTCTCTGATGAGCGTATCACGTTAGAGGCTGATGAAATCGCGCAGACAGAAACCTATGATGAAGAGTCATTACACATGCGTCAATTATTGAAAACTAGATTGATCGATATGGATCTTTCAGTACGTGCTTTGAACTGTTTAAAAGCAGCTGAAGTTGAAACATTAGGCGATTTAGTTTCATTTAACAAAAGTGATTTAATGAAATTCAGAAACTTCGGTAAGAAATCATTAACAGAGTTAGAAGAGCTTGTGTTAGTGAAAGGATTAAGTTTCGGAATGGACTTAAGCAAATATAAATTAGATAGAGATTAACGTTTCATAATTTGCTCCTCAGAACGAGTTGAGCAAGATGAAATTGAAAAACAAGCGTCATGAGACACAGAAAAAAGAACAACAATTTAGGTAGAAAATCGGCTCACAGAAAATCAATGCTTGCCAATATGGCTTGTTCATTAATCGAGCACAAGAGAATTAATACAACAGTTGCAAAGGCAAAAGAATTAAGAAAATTTGTTGAGCCTTTAATTACAAAGTCTAAAGAAGACACAACTCATAACAGACGTGTTGTATTCTCATATCTAAGAGACAAATACGCAGTTACTGAATTATTTAGAGAAGTATCTGTAAAAGTTGCAGACAGACCAGGAGGTTATGTTCGTATCATTAAGTTAGGAAACCGTCAAGGTGATAACGCGCCAATGGCAATGGTAGAATTAGTAGATTACAACGAAATCTACAATCCAAATGGTAAGAAGGCTAAGAAAACTACTAGAAGAGGTAGAAGAAAGAAGTCTGAAGCACCTGCCCAAGTAGAACAAACTACAGAAGCGGTTGAAGAAAAAACTGAAGAATAAATGTTAATTTATTTTAATAACTATAAGGGATAAGCAATTAAGTTTATCCCTTTTTTTATATACATTCGTACACGTGAAAGCTTTATTCCTCGCAATCCTAATTTTTTGCAACTTCGCCGTAATTGGGCAGGATCTCCCGTCTCGAGAAATCATATCGCCTTCAAACTTTTTAACGTATCTCAAGGGAGATAATAATATTAAAGGTTCTACTTTTTTATATGATGATTGGTCATCAAAAATAATCGTATTTGGTACTGATAATTCAACCTATCGCTTTTCAAATGCGAATTACAATCTCAAAGAGCGTAAGTTTTTTGTCAAATTAAAAAATGATTCTATCTATGAGATCAACATCAAAAGCCTCAAATATGTAGTATTAAACAATAAAAAGTTTGAGTTTTTGAATGATGATTATGTTGAGCGTATTGCAAAAGGAAAACTGAATGTATTCAAAAAGCATGTGCTAGGGATTAAGGAAGGAATGGTTGATGGAACTACAAAAGAAAAAATGACGCCAGATACGTATGTGGTGAAATCCAATTTCTGTGTTCTACAGGATGGAGATTTGGTTCCTTTTAAGTTGAAAAAGAAGACTGTTCTGTCTCTTTTAGAGTTGTCAAACAAAAAAGAATTTACATCAGAAATAAAACGAAGAAAATTGTCTTATTCAAATGAAGAAGACCTTGTGAAAATTTTAGAGTACTACAACTCTCTATAAACATTTACGAAACTATGAAGTATCAATCTAGAAAAAAAGCATTAGTGCTATTGGCAGACGGAACTATTTTCTATGGTAAATCTGTCGGAATTGAAGGCACATCTACCGGCGAGATTTGTTTCAATACAGGGATGACCGGGTATCAGGAAATATTCACCGACCCGTCATACTATGGTCAGTTGATGGTGGCAACCAATGCACATATTGGAAACTATGGTGTTAATGATGAAGAGGTAGAATCAGAAGGAATTAAAATTGCCGGATTAATTTGTAGAAACTTCAGTTTTATTCACTCAAGAATTGACTCCGATGGCAATTTAAAAGACTGGTTCACCGAGCATAATTTAGTCGCTATTTCAGATGTTGATACCAGAGCTTTGGTGTCGTACATTAGAGAAAATGGCGCGATGAATGCCATCATCTCCACAGAAGTTGACAATATTGATGCCTTAAAAAAGCAATTGGCAGAAGTGCCTAGTATGGAAGGTTTGGAACTGGCATCCAAAGTGTCCACCAAAGAGCCATATTTTGTTGGTGATGAAAATGCAGCTATCAAGATTTCTGCTTTGGATATCGGAATCAAAAAGAATATCCTTCGAAATCTAGCCAAAAGAGGAGCCTATATTAAAGTGTTCCCATACAATTCTAAGTTTGAGGATTTAGAAGGGTTTAATCCTGATGGATATTTCATTTCAAATGGACCTGGCGACCCAGAGCCATTAAAAGAAGCTATCGAGGTAGCCAAAGAAATCATTAAAAGAGATTTACCATTATTCGGAATCTGTCTAGGTCATCAAGTTATTGCACTTGCCAATGGGATTTCAACTTATAAAATGCACAATGGTCATCGCGGGATAAATCATCCAGTAATCAATTTAATCACCGGTAAAGGTGAAATCACCTCTCAGAATCACGGGTTTGCCATTCATAGAGAGGAAACAGAAGCACATCCAGATGTAGAGATTACTCATACGCATCTTAATGATCAGACAGTAGCAGGAATTCGATTAAAAGATAAAAACGTGTTTTCGGTACAATATCACCCAGAAGCGAGTCCTGGACCGCACGATGCGGAGTATCTATTTGATCAATTCATGGAGAATATAAAAAAGACAAAAGTGGTTTTATCTTAGGAAAACTGCAATTTATCGAGGAATAGGATTTATTAGTATTTTTTTAATTAATTGTCCATTTAATTTTTGTATTTTTGATAAGTGATTTAAAAATCACATTTCTTTTTCATAGCAATTTTCCCACTCATTTTTTGAGTGGGTTTTTTTATACTACTAGTGTAATCGTTTTCGTAATATTAAATTTAATTTTACATCTAAAATTGCTGAAATTCTTATTTTTATGGCAGACTAAATTTCTAATAAAATAGATAAACTTATGAGTATTATTGTAGACATTCATGCACGTCAAATTTTTGATTCAAGGGGAAATCCAACTGTTGAGGTTGATGTGGTTACAGAAAGTGGAATTCTAGGTAGAGCAGCGGTACCATCTGGTGCTTCTACAGGTGAGCATGAAGCCGTTGAATTAAGAGATGGAGGAGACAATTACATGGGTAAAGGTGTCCTAACCGCAGTAAACAACGTGAACTCAGTAATTGCTGAAGAAATTGTTGGAATGTCTGTATTCGAACAAAATAATATCGATAAGTCAATGTTGGCTTTAGATGGCACTCCGAATAAATCTAAATTGGGGGCAAATGCGATCCTGGGAGTATCTTTGGCTGTAGCAAAAGCAGCTGCCAATGAATTGGGATTACCATTATATCGATATGTAGGAGGTGTTTCTGCAAATACCTTACCTGTACCAATGATGAATATTATTAATGGTGGATCGCATTCTGATGCCCCCATTGCATTTCAAGAATTTATGGTAATGCCGGTAGGAGCCGCATCGTTTTCTCATGCCATGAAAATGGGTTCTGAAATATTTCACCATTTAAAAAAGGTTTTACACGATCGAAATTTAAGCACAGCCGTAGGTGATGAGGGGGGCTTTGCACCTACCC
>JALQZD010000153.1 GCA_023258495.1 Polaribacter sp. | reverse complement strand
TGACGGAATTCGAAATCCAGAAAACGAAGAAGTGAAATATTATTATCCTACCAATGATTTGGTAACCGGTCCAGATATTTTGTTTTTCTGGGTGGCCCGAATGATTATTGCCGGATATGAATATAAAGACAAACGTCCTTTTGAGAATGTGTATTTGACAGGATTGGTGCGTGATAAACAGCGCAGAAAAATGTCCAAATCATTAGGGAATTCACCAGACGCTTTACAACTAATTAAGGATTTTGGTGCTGATGGTGTGCGTGTCGGATTATTACTGTCGTCTGCCGCTGGAAATGACTTGTTGTTCGATGAGGCCTTATGTCAGCAAGGGAAACAATTTGCCAACAAAATTTGGAATGCATTCCGACTGGTAAAAGGCTGGGAAGTAGATGCAAAACTAGACCAACCAGAAGTATCGAAAATTGGGCTTCAATGGTATGAAAATAGGTTCCAGCAGGTCTTGGCTCAAATTGAAGATCATTACAGCAAATACCGTTTGTCGGATGCGTTAATGGCGATTTATAAATTGGTTTGGGACGATTTCTGTTCATGGTTATTGGAAATTGTAAAACCTGGTTATGGTGAACCTATCGATAAGGCTACTTTTGATGCAGTCATTGAATTGTTTGAAAATAATTTAAGAATCTTACATCCATTTATGCCATTCCTAACAGAGGAGATTTGGCAATATATTGACGAACGTACTCCAGAAACTGCATTGATCATTGCTGAGTATCCAAAAATCACTTCATTCGATGCTGATTTTATCGATCGATTTGCTTTTACTACGGATGTTGTTTCCGGATTAAGAACCATCCGTAAGGAGAAGAATATTGCATTTAAAGAAGCTATCGAGGTTTCTGTGTTAAACAATGAAAATAATTCAACAGAATTGGATTCTGTAATTCAGAAATTGACGAATGCTTCAAGTATTTCCTATGTTTCGGATAAAGTTGAGGGAGCCTCATTCCGAGTAAAATCGAATGAATATTTCGTTCCTATTTCTTTGGATAACATTAATGTTGAAGAAGAAATTGATAAACTTACCAAAGAGTTACAACGAGCGGAAGGATTCTTAAAAGGTATTCAAAAGAAACTATCGAATGAGCGTTTTGTGAACAATGCTCCAGAGCAGGTAGTGGCTTTAGAGAAAAAGAAAGAATCAGATACGTTGGCTAAGATTGAAACAATCAAGCAAAGCTTAGCGAGTTTACAATAAAGCTTCCTTTAAAATAGAAACTGGATGCTTGGCAACGCGTTTTGTACCGTCCTTAATCTGATGACGGCAACTCGTGCCCGCGGCAGCAATTAATGTATCTGTTGCTGTTTTTCTGATTTTCGGAAATAAAGTGTCTTCACCAACTTGCATACTCACAGCATAGTGTTCCTTCTCATATCCGAATGAACCTGCCATTCCGCAACAACCGGTATTTAAAATTGTTGGTTTGTAGTTTTCTGGTAAATTCAAAATTTGGAAGGTAGCATGCGTACTCGATAATGCTTTCTGATGACAATGTCCATGAATTTTCACTTCTCTGGATCGATTGGTGAACTGGTTCGATGTAATATGACCCATGGCAATTTCATTCGCTAAAAACTCTTCTATGGTAAACGTGTGGTTTGCAATGGACTTGGCTTTTTCTTTATCATCAGCGAGACGTAAATACTCATCTTTAAAAGTCAAAATCGCAGAAGGTTCAATTCCAACCAATGGTGTTTCTTTAGAAATCACCGATGAAAACAATTCAACATTTTTGTTCGCCAGTTCTTTAGCTTCTTTCAAAAATCCTTTTGATATAAAGCTTCGCCCACTTTCATCATGCTGAATAACCGTTACTTTGTATCCTAATTGATCTAGGAGTTCGTAGGTATCCTTTGCGATGTCTACGTCATAGTAATTGCTAAACTCATCGACAAACAGATAGATTTCTTTAGCATGATTTCTGATGGGTTGTTTCCGTATCCATTTGAAGAAGGTCGTATTCGCCAATTTTGGAACCCTTCGCTGGGTAGCGACACCCATAATTTTTTTGGTCGGATAGGTATTCAGAACCAAATTGGTAAACCACGGAAAAAGACTTCCGAGTTTGTTGTATTTCACGTTGTTGGCAAATAATTTACTTCGGAAAGAATACCCGTTTGATTCCTGATATTGGTATAAAAACTCACTCTTTAAAGCCGCAACATCAACATTACTCGGGCATTCACTTGCACAGGCTTTACAACTTAAACAAAGGTCAAAAACTTCTTTTAACTCCCTGTGATTGAATTTATTGACTTGTTCTGAGTTCGTTAAAAATTCGCGTAAAGTATTGGCCCTTGCTCGTGTGGTGTCTTTTTCATTTTTAGTAGCGCGATAACTCGGGCACATCGTTCCACCCATTGAAGCAGGCTTTCTACAGTCACCAGAACCGTTACATTTTTCAGCCAAACGAAGAATTCCTTCATTATCAGAAAAATCCTGAAGGGTTTCAATTTTTGGCTCTTCTCGATCTGGAGTGTAACGAAGGTTTTCATCCATTGCATAGGCATCAACAATTTTTCCTTTATTAAAAATAGAATTGGGATCAAATGCCTTTTTGATACGTTTCAGTAACTCGTAATTCTTCTCACCAATCATCAACGGAATGAATTCTGCGCGAACGATTCCATCTCCGTGTTCACCACTAAATGATCCGTTATATTTTTTGACGAGCTCAGCAGTTTCCGTAGTTATTTGTCGGAATAACACTACATCCTCCGATTTTTTCAAATTTAAAATCGGACGTAAATGCAACTCGCCAGCCCCAGCATGCGCATAATACACGGCCTTTTGACCGTATTTATCCATGATTTTGGTGAATTCCTCGATGTAATTCGGTAGGTCATTTAAATCCACCGCTGTATCCTCAATACAAGCCACAGCTTTTGGATCACCGATCATATTTCCAAGAAGCCCTAATCCGGCCTTACGTAAAGCAAAAACCTGCTTGGTTTTTTCACCTTCTACAATAGGATGATGATAGCCCATGTTGTGAGCTTCGAGGTCTTGTATTAAAGTTTCGGCTTGTTTTCTGGCTTCTTCAATGGTATTCGCACGAACTTCCATCACCAAAACCGCTTCAGGATCCCCCTGTAAGAAAAATCGATTTTTAGATTGTTCTCGATTGCTTTTTGTGCAATCCAAAATCACCTTGTCCATTAATTCACAGGCATATAAATCGTGATTCATAGATACGACAGTCGCCTTCAAACTTTCCTGAACGCTCTTGAAATGAGAAGCAACTAGAATACTATGTTCTGGCTGAATATCATCAAGTTGAATAGTTATAGCAGTAGAAAAGGCTAATGTCCCTTCACTACCACTTAGTAATTTGGCAATATTTAATGTTTCTGAATGCCCACCAAATCGTTTAAAATCTAATAATTCATCAACTGCATATCCCGTATTTCTCCTGTGGATGGTCGCTTTCGGGAACTCCTTTTTGATTTCATTTTGAATGACTTGGTTACCAAGTTCACGGTCAATCTCACGGTAAATATGACCTTCTAATCCCGATTCTAGTTTTTTGTCTTCAAAGTCTTTTTCAGAAATACTTTCAAATGTGGTCAACGTGCCATCGCTCAAAAATCCTTCAATTTTCAGAACTTTATCACGCGTAACCCCATATTTGATCGAGGTACTCCCAGACGAGTTATTTCCTACCATTCCGCCAATCATACAACGATTCGAAGTCGATGTATTGGGTCCAAAGAACAATCCGTAGGGTTTTAAAAATAAATTCAATTCATCACGAACAACTCCAGGTTGAACCGTGATGGTTTTGTGCCGTTCATCAAACTCGAGAATACTCGTAAAATGTTTGGAAACATCAACAACAATTCCTTCTCCAACACATTGTCCTGCTAATGAAGTTCCTGCAGTTCTAGGAATTAGCGTCACATTATTTTGATTCGCGAATTCAATCAGAATCTTCAGGTCTTCGTTGTTTTTAGGATATGCAACTGCTGTTGGGATTTTACGATATACAGAAGCATCTGTTGCATACAAAGATTTATGAAGGGCATCGAAATGCAATTCGCCCTGTAGTTTCTTTTGTAAGTTTGCTAAGATGCTTTTCTGAATCATTTTTACGTCCAAATTTCGAAAGAGACAAATATCGAAATAATTCGTTTTATGACTAACCAAAAAGAAAAGAATGTCTAATTTTAATTGGTTCTATATACAATTCCAAATGAATAGATTCAACTACCTTATTTTTTTCTTTGTTATTTTCTATTTTTCCTGTCAAAATTCATCTGATGAATTTGCCGATTTGGTCATTACAAATGCGAAGGTATATACCCTCTCTTGGGATGATCCTTCGTCAGACGGAACTCCAGCTCAAAATGCACCTATCAAAGATGGAACATATGTTTCGGATGCTTCAGCCATCGTGGTCTCTAATGAAAATATATCCGAAGTAATAAGAGATGAAAATGTTTCCAAATACTGTGGACCAAATACGATTATTATTGATGCAAAAGGAAATTATGTACTTCCTGGATTGATTGAATCTCACGGACATTTAAATGAAATAGGAGAAAAGAAAGAAGCAATGAAGCTCCAAGGCTTAGATGGAGAAGAAATCATTGATTTAATAGTCGCGAAAGTTAAATCAAAACCAAAAGGAGAATGGCTAATAGCATCGGGATGGGATGAAGCGGCTTTTGCGAATTCATATCCTGATTTAAACTTCTTAAGCTCAAAAACTCCAGATAACCCGGTTGTTTTAATTGGCCTTCGAGGCTTCGGAGTGATGGGCAATGCCTTGGCATTTCAATTGGCAGGAATTACACCGAGTTCCATTCCGCCCAGTGGAGGTGAGGTGTTGTTAGACGAAAATCAGCAACTAAAATTTGTGTTGTTAAATCAAGCCAAACGGTTATTGCTCGAGAAAATTCCACAAAACTCAGTTTCACAACAAGTCCGAATTATGAATTA
>JALQZD010000077.1 GCA_023258495.1 Polaribacter sp. | reverse complement strand
CAACAATACCGTGTCCTCCATAAAATCGAAACTCCTTAGAGAAGATATGCATGGAACCACCCATACCTTTTGAAGTACCTGTAGCTTTGCCATATAATTCTGCCATCACTCGTTTTGGGTCTTCACCCATTCCGATTGGCTGAACATGATTCCGATAGGCTGTTATCATTTTATCCTTCGTCAAATCCATAGCGTGCAATGCACCAGCTAGGACAGCTTCTTGACCGTTGTACAAATGCAAGAATCCGCGTACTTTTTGTTGGATATACACTGATGCTAATTTGTCTTCAAACTTTCTCCAAAAAAGCATGTCTTTGTACCACTGTAAGTACGTTTCTTTAGTGACTTTCTTCATTCTTAAATCCTGTTGTTTGTTTAATTCTTAGTCTAAAAAATAGATCGAAAACAAAAATAAATCTTTTGTTTAGAATAAAAAAACGGGAACAATCGTTTTTAACGCTAACGTTTTCGAAGTGATTTTATTTGTCTTTAGCGACTACTAATGTGGCTTTTGCACCGGTTGCAAGATTCCATTCATTAGAAGATAAAAGCATACCTGCATCATTGTAGACTTTAAATGCAGCAGTATTAGGACCCGAAGTACCTTGATTCAAGGCAACAAAAGAGATTTTATTGATCCCAACTTCCAACGGAATATTAAAACGTTGGTATCGTTGTTTGAGGACAATATTTACGACAACCGGAACACCATTGACCATAATTGTTACTCGATCGCCATCAGGATATTGGAAATCACGACAGATCACATTGACACTTGCGGAGTTGGTGTGCACACTGCCTAAGTCTTGATCGATTTTCGGGATGATATATTGACCATTAATACGCTTAAAGGATTTTAAAAACCGTTCCTCACTTAACTTGGCCTTAGTTAAAATTCCTTTGTTATTTAGGTTTCGCTCTTCCTGCTGTTTGCGAAGTTTTTCTTTTTCTTTTTCGTAAGCCTTTTTGAATCCATCGGTACCATCCAAATTGATGGCTTTTGGTTTATCCACCTTTTTCGCATTATTTAGAACAATAGCTTTGATTTTTCCTTTTTCACCGCCGCTTTTGGTTTTATCTAATTGAGCCAATAAGGAGAAAGACCCTAATAGGAAGATAGATACTGTTAATGCTTTAATTGTTGCTTTCATATGCTTAAGACGCATCAAATATAATGCCTTAGTAATGGTATGATGTGTAAATCTTGTTAAAAATTCCTATTTCACAGGAAAATCAAAATACTGATTTGGGAACGGCTCATCGCGAAGTGTAAAATGCCACCATTCATTTTCATAAGGTTTGAAGCCGTTTTTCAGCATTACTCTTCGTAACAACATTCTGTTTTTGCGTTGCTTATCAGTTATTTTTTTATAAAACGGATGAGATTGTACGCCAAAGAAATCATAAGGCGATCCCATGTCTAACTCATTTCCGGTATCCAAATCAATCAGCGTTAAATCAACTGTACTTCCGCGAGAATGGCCAGATTTAGAAGCAATGTAGCCTCTTTTGAACAATTCACTTTTTGGTACATCCGGATAATACGATTGTTTCATCAGAGTGTCATTAAGGACCTTTGCCCAACGTACGAAATGATTAACCGCCTGTTGCGGTCGGTAGGCATCGAAAATTTTTAATCCCAATACTTTTTTTTTAAGATCATTTTGAACCTTTTGTAAAGCTAATGCTGTTGGTTTGGAAACAATAATCGTTGATCTATGGTAGCCGTCTATGGGTTGTCCAATAAAGTTATTATTTGAGAAGTACCTCAATTCGATTTTGATAGATGGTTCCAAATCAAGTAAATACACAAAATCTTCTGGCTTATGTTGGCTTACAACTTCTGCAATCAAAAGGAATAAAAATATAGGAAGGAATTTATTCATACTTTAGAGTTGTCGATTGAATTCAAAAATACAAATAAAATGAACGAATTGTCTCTTACTACACCAGCGTTACTATTCTCCGCAATTTCTCTGATTATGCTTGCCTATACGAATCGATTTTTGGCCTATGCTGCTGTGGTGAGAAATTTACATGCGAAATATCAGGAACGCCAGGATGCAATTTTACTAGATCAAATCAAGAATTTGAGTACACGATTGCAATTGACGCGATGGATGCAGATTTTCGGAATTGTAAGTTTGTTATTGTGTGTATTGACCATGTTTTTAATTTACATTGAACTGCATACATTGGCAGTCTACATTTTTGGAGTTGCTTTAATACTTTTAATTATCTCTCTTGGATTATTAATTCGGGAGATTCAGATTTCTGTGGATGCCTTGAGCCTGCATATTTCAGATATCAATGAACAGTTGAAGCATAAGAAAAAGAAGTAGTTGTATAAAAAAGTAAGCGTCGTTTTCGCAAACGACGTCTTACCGAGTAAACTAATAAAAAACCAAGTATTAGTATGTGTATATAATTATTAAACTAATGCTTTAATGAGGTCGAATAAGAATGATGAGGCATACATTATAAATTCTAAAATTGCTGCGTACATGATTAGGTGTTTTTGGTTGATGAATTGTCGAGTTGTTGATTGATTTATTTGGTAGAAACACTTCCACCAGAAGTAGACTTCTTACTTACCGTCTTCGGATTTCCCTTTACGTCTATGTTTCCTCCGCTTGATGCTTTTGCATGTAATGATTCAGAAGCATAAATATTGATGTCTGCTCCGCTCGATACATTCACACTAACATCTTTACTTTTTAGACCATAAG
The DNA here is from genome assembly GCA_023258495.1 of Polaribacter sp. Classification (GTDB taxonomy): domain Bacteria; phylum Bacteroidota; class Bacteroidia; order Flavobacteriales; family Flavobacteriaceae; genus Polaribacter. Next base: position 3,231 of record JALQZD010000077.1, on the reverse strand, counting down.
CGTCAATAGAAGAACCACTTGTTGCTTTAGACGAATGCGTTGTAGAAGTCCCTTTGATTCTTATTGATGAACCACTGGAAGTGCTCGTTTCTACATCATCAGTATCCACTTCGATACGAATATCGGCTCCACTAGAAGAACTTACTTTCAGTTTGTTAGTAGTAATCACTGTTTTTCCGTAAACATCACTTCCGCTCGTTGCTGTTAAGGCTTCAAGATTGGTACATGTTACTGTTACTTTTCGAGAAGCTGCTCTCCATATGTTCTTTTCAGAATAGATTCGCAATACACCATCTCTTACTTCGGTAATAATGATGTCTTGTAAGTTTTCATCGGCTTCAACTATAATATTGTTTTTGGCTCCTTGACTCAAATGAAGATCAAGACCAGTACTTACTTTGATACTTGAAAAGTCTTCACCTGTAGTTCTATTTTGAGTCGTCACATTTCGATTGCCATCTACTCGATTCATCATATCGATAGAACAAGAGGTCAGCGCTAGCGTGGCTATAAAGGTTATAATTAAATGTTTCATTGGTTTTAGTTTTTGATTGATGATGTAAAATTCCAAAGATTGAGTGATCTAATCCACAATGGATTACCCAACTGTTGATTTTGATTACCGAACTGTTATATCGTTTCTTTAATCTTTTCTTTCTTTTTCGATTTGCTAATTTTTTTCACCTCAGTTTTCTCCTCCTTACAATCGGTACAGTCTAAAACTTTCGCCGACATTGTAAAGTGATGACCTCCCATATCTTTGTAATACAATTCTTGTTTATTTTTCGTGTAATACAAGAAGTTTTTTGCGGTATTATCGATATAGATGTTTACATTTTCTGGTAAGAATACCGTGATTTTCACCTCTTCTTCTTTCCACATATTTTTGAATTCCGATAAAAAGTACCCATCTAGAACCAAGGTCTTATCATCTAAGAAATTGTAATTGTACTTGATGGCTTCAGCATTCTTCTTTGCCGCGTTGGTATTTGCTCCCCTAGAATCTTTTTCAACTATGATATACGGCGAATTGTCTTTACTTTTTTGGATGTCCACTTTCACATAATTCGAATAGATATAATTTTTGCCTTCGATTTCCACTTCTTCAATTTGAGTGCTTCGTCTTAAATTATGTCTATATACTAGGTCATCATTATTAGCCACTTTTAATGTGAGCGTATCATTTGCAACTAAACTGAATGATTCTTTTTTAACGAAAGTTCCATTTGTAGCATGTGATGTTCCAAATTCCAAACCAGTGAAGATTAAGGTTAATAATGCTGCTAGCCATAATCCTAATAAGGTTAGGGAAGTCGCTTTACTTAATTTTCTCACACTACTTGATAGAATTCGTAATCCTAGGATAAATAATAATAAGAATGGAATTCCCACTAAAATGAATACTGCAATGGTCAATAACCAAATTGGTAATGTTGAATTATAGAAGAATGGAGGATAACGTAAAAACTCATTATCTAATCCTAAAAATTCTAAACTTCCTACGGAAAACCCACTAATGATTAGTGATAAAATAACTGATGCAGCTACGACTACTAGAATGAATCCTATAAACTTTCCAATGATCTTGAAGAAGAAAAGGATGATTTTCCCAATTGTCGAGAAAAAGTCTTCTACAACGTTATTTTTTCTTGCCTTTCCCGAGAAATTTTTATTGACTTTATCGGTGATTTCGTTAGCCCCCGCTTTGATTTTTTCTGAAGCAGTATTGGCTACATCTTTCACATTTTCTGATACATTTTTAAATTCATCTCGAATCTTTTTTTCGATGTTATCGATATTGATTGGAGTTCCTTCCATTTGCAATTTTTCTGCTGTAGTTTTTGCCTCAGGAAGTAAAATCCAAAGGATGATATAGATTAAGAAACCGAAACCAGCTCCGAAGAATAAAGCCAATAATACCAAACGAATCCAAATCACATCAATTCCGATGTAATAAGCCAATCCAGAAGCAACACCACCTAAAAATTTATCCTCTGAATCTCGAAATAATTTTTTTCCAGTACTATAGTTTCTTTCATAGCTATAGCTCGATTGATTATAGGTTTCTTCTGAATCAGAATAATCCTCTGGCTGTCCCATAATATTGATAATTTCATCAATATCACCTTCATTAACAACCTGTCTGGCATCTGTAATTTTTTCAGATAAAAGTTCACTAATTCTTGCTTCAATATCAGCAATAATCTCATTTTTCCCTTGTGGATCATCACTAAGAGATTTGGATATTGCCTCTAAATAACGCTTAAGCTTTTGGTATGCAGTTTCATCGATATGGAAGAAAAAACCGCCGAGATTTATATTTATTGTTTTATTCATTTTCGCTCTTTTTATTGTTGGTTACTTGATTTACAGCCGATACTAAATTGTTCCATGTTTTGTCTAAGTCTTTCAGAAACATGCCCCCTGTTTCTGTTAAAACATAATATTTTCGTGGTGGACCAGAAGTTGATTCTTCCCATCTATAGGTTAATAAACCTGCATTTTTTAAACGCGTTAGTAGGGGATAAATGGTACCTTCAACCACAATCATTTCTGCTTGTTTTAATGCGGATAAGATTTCTGAAGTATAAGCATCTCCATGTTTTAAGATGGAAAGAATACAGAACTCCAAAACCCCTTTTCGCATTTGGGCTTTTGTATTTTCTATTTTCATGTATTGTGGGTTATTTTATAAATTTAATTGTAAATGGATAGGTGTAGAATTCTCCTTCTCTCGCTTTTAATGACGCCACTATTGTTAACGCAATTACAACTAAAGTTAGAATTCCTGCCAGTGTAGCCAGACCTACAAATCCAAAAATGTTAAAACTATCGATATCGATATTTATGCTACCGAAGTTGTTCCAGCTCCAGAAGTCGTTAAAAAAAGTTGATATCGTAAACGGAACGAAGATGGCTGATAATACCAATATGTAAATCGAATAGCTAATATTAAAATTAACAGCCTCTTTTCCGTGGTGATCTAAATACGGACTTCTATCCTTAAGTGTTTGCCATGCAATTAAGGGGGTGATGATATTTCCGAACGGAAAAAACAATCCTGCGAAGGCAGAAACATGGATAAGAAATCCATTGGTTGTGTCGTTGTTGTATTTCATTTTAGGTTGATATAATACTTTCTTATGCAAATATACATCCAAAAAAAGGTATCTGGCAAAACATAGTACCTTGATTTAACATTTTATTAACTATTATTAATGTCGGTTATTT
>JALQZD010000072.1 GCA_023258495.1 Polaribacter sp. | reverse complement strand
GTATATTAACTCTTTATTAAAAGTAGGGTTCGATACTATTGACTTCGGAAGTTTTGTGTCACCGAAAGTTATTCCGCAAATGCGCGATACTGCCGATGTGTTGAGTAAATTAGATTTATCATCCACGACCAGTAAATTACTAGCGATTGTAGCAAATCTTCGAGGAGCAACCGATGCAGTTCAATTTGAAGAAATTGATTATTTAGGTTATCCGTTTTCTATTTCAGAGAATTTTCAAATGAGGAATACGCATAAAACGATTGAAGAATCTCTTGTCATTCTCGATGAAATTCTGAATTTGGCAGATACGTCAAATAAAGAAGTTGTAGCCTATTTATCTATGGGATTTGGTAATCCTTATGGCGATCCATGGAATGTTGAAATTGTTGGGGAGTGGACAGAAAAATTAGCAAGTATGGGAGTGAAAATTTTATCACTTTCTGATACCATTGGCAGTTCGACACCAGAAGTTATTAGCTATCTATTTTCAAATTTAATTCCGAAATATCCAAATATTGAATTCGGAGCGCATTTGCATACCACTCCCGATTCTTGGTTCGAAAAAGTGGATTCTGCTTACAAAGCGGGTTGTATCCGATTTGATGGGGCAATTAAGGGTTTTGGCGGATGTCCAATGGCGAAAGATGAACTTACGGGCAATATGCCAACCGAAAAATTGGTGTCATATTTTACACAGCAAAAGGCGAATACAGGTGTGAAACCGATGAGTTTTGAAAGCGCTTTTAACAAGGCATTAGAAATATTTTAATAAATAAGTTCTTTTGTATTAAAATCGGAATTCTAAACCGGCAAACGCTCCAAATGGATGTCCTGGTCGTAATCCGGCAGGAACTCTCGAAACAGCGTAGGTTTCATTAAATAAATTAATCACATTTAAGGTTGCATTTAACTTGTCATTAATGTAGTATTTTCCAGAAAGATCTACAATAAAGTTGGAGGGTACTAATTCATTTTGAGGAATAGTTCCTTTGCCAGCTAATGTTCTAAACTCACCGTTAAACCTTGCATTGATATTGATTTCGAAATTTTTATGTTCTAAAGACAATGTACTGTTAAACTGATGTCTTGGGATGTATGGTAATTCATCACCAGCACTTACCGGGCCCCAAATACCAACGGCACTTCCGAAACTATTCTGAAATTCTGTGTTTGTGAATGTATAGCCGAACGAAAATGGGAGAGCGATTGTTGCATCTTCCTTGCTAAAATTATAGTTTAGTAATACCTCTAAACCGCTAACATTAACTTCTCCGGCATTAAATTGGTCTAGTGATCCTGTACCTCCTGTTGCAGCTATATCTGAACCAAGAAGGTTTGAGTAATCGTTGAAGAATCCTACGAATTCACCTTTTAATTTTCCTAGTGTAAAACGAGTTCCTAATTCGTAATTGATACTTTTTTCGGGTTGTTCACCTACCTGATTTCCTGGAGGTGAAAATCCTTTGTGCACTCCACCAAACATGGAGAAGTTTTCACTAAAACGGTAGTTCGATCCAATCCCTGGGATAAATACATCTACATTATTTTCTCTGGTTGCCAAGTTAGCACCTGTTCTATTCACATCATTTTTACCAAAGTCTTTACGTTGTAAACTGATGTTTTCGTATCGTAATCCTGGGGTGAAGGTCCACTTATTCCATTTGATTTTGTAGGTAATAAAAGATGCAAAAGCATTGGCACTACTAATCCTATTGGCATCTGTTCCAGGAGTTCCGGCTGTTGTTAAATTTAAATCACCATTGCTAGAAATACTGTATCGATCTACCCATTGGTAACGGTCTTCTTCATCATAATGATATCGTAAACCAACTTCAATATCGTGAAAGAAATCACCCGCATTCCAATGGTAATCAAATTTGGTTTGAACCCCCTGAGAATAATAGTTTCTATTATTTGCCTTTAAGGCAATTGCATCTGCAGGAGAATCAACTGTACCATTCACTACATTGTAATAATCGGCGTAGGTAATTGGGTCAGCAAGAATACTTGCTAGTCCAGCCTTAATGTTATTTAATGTAATGTCATTTAATTTATACCAGTTTCTAGCAAAGTTATTTCTGTAAAAATTTGTTGTAATTCGAAAATCATTGGTGAAATCGAGTTGATGCGTAATCACATATTGTGTGTGATTGGTGGTCATTAGATCATTATTTGATGAAGGATATCTGTAAAATGGGTTATTGGCAAAATCATTTTCAGAAAGCCCTAAATAGGTTTCATTTCCGTTCTCATCTGAGTATTGAAACTTAAATTCTAAATGTTGTTTTACTTCAGCTTTTGGAAAAAGATCTCCTGCCAATTTTACAACTAAATCATTTTTATTGAATCCGGTATCCTTCCCGCTTGGTAAGTTTTTGAATCCGTCAGATCCATAATTCAAAAATTCAACCATGTATCCAAAATTACCTCTGGTATCTCCAACTTTCGCATACAATTGATTCGAATTAAAACTTCCGTAAGAAGCTCTTACCAATCCTGAGAATTCAGTAGGAATTTGAGTAGAAATCATGTTAATGGCTCCACCGGTTGTAAACGGACCAAATTGTACCTGACTACTACCTTTAAGAACTTCAATGGCTTGCATTCTAGCAATAGTAGGGAAGTAGTAAGCCGATGATGCACTATAGGGAGCAGGGGCAATTAAAATTCCGTCTTCCATTACCGTAATTTTGGCACTTCGTTCGGGAGATGTACCACGTAAACTGATGTTTGGCCGAAGTCCAAAACCATCTTCTTCATAAATATTCACACCAGGAACAGCACGTAAAGCTCTGTTTACATCTGTAAAACTAAATTTTTGTAATTCCTTTGGAGAAAGGAAATAGGCAGAACCCGTTCGATGTTTTGCAACATATTTGTTCCCAAAAATATAATTCGTATTAATGATAATTTCATCGAGATTCTGAATGGAATCTAGTGTATATACTTCAGTTTTTTTTGTTTGTCCAAAAGTCAATGACACACTAAGAATCGCGATTAGCGATACAATCTTCTTCATTTATTTAGATTAATTATGAATAACATCTGAATTTTGGTGCAAAAATACAACACGATTTAGGTTTAAAAAAATTTATT
>JALQZD010000056.1 GCA_023258495.1 Polaribacter sp. | reverse complement strand
GTAAAGCTTTAAGCGCATCATTTTCTCCCAAGATCATTGGAATCTTGGCTATTTGCTCTGCTGTAAGCGCACTTACACTCATTTGAACAGCATTTTTTTGTGCTTCAAAGGAGTTGGAAGAAATAACTATTTCTTGGAGAGATATACCTGAATTCAGTTGTACGTTAATGAAACATTCGCCGGGGCAGATTGCAAAAATTCTTTTAGTCTCGTATCCTATATAGCTAAAGGTAAGCGCCATGCTGTCTTCCGCTGGAACTTTCAAAGAAAAATTTCCTACTTCATCAGAGATCGTTCCCCAATCTGGATTGGAGGATATAATAGATACTCCAATTAACGGTTCCCCAGACTTGCTGTCAGTAACGTTACCTGCTACAGTGGAAAAATTTTGTGCGAAGGTGGTGAATGCGGAAAATAGCAGGAAGAAAGCAATATACTTAGGTTTCAATTATTGTGACTTTATAAAATTCAAAACTAACTTCATGGCTTGTTGGTAAGTATCCTCCAACACATCGTTAACCAGAATTTTATCAAATTTGTTTTTGAAGCTGCTTTCGTGTTGAGCCTTTAGAATTCGCTCCTGTAATTGGTCATGAGATTCCGTATTTCTTAAGGCTAATCTTTTTTGGAGGTCTTCAAAATCGGGGACATCGACATAAATGGTCAAAGTTTCCTCAGGATAGATTTTTTTAATTGCTAAGGCGCCATAGACATCTATATCGAAAATTACTGTTTTGTTTTCGCTCCATAGTTTTTGGATTTCTTCTTTAAGCGTTCCGTAAAATAGGTCCGGATATACCTCCTCCCATTCAACAAACTCATTTTGATTAATCCTTTTTTGAAATTCTGAAACAGATATGAAATAATACTCCCTTCCGTCTACTTCGTTATTTCGAGGTGTTCGGGTAGTAGCTGATACACTAAAAGAAAGTGCTGGAATTTTGGAAAGTAAATATTTAACAATGGTAGATTTACCCGATCCAGAAGGTGCAGCAAAAACAACTAGTTTTTTCATCAAACAATATTGGCAATTTGTTCCTTGATTTTTTCCAACTCATCCTTCATTTGAACTACTATTTTTTGAATGCTGGAATCATTGGCTTTGGCCCCAAGGGTATTGATTTCTCGTCCGATTTCCTGAGAAATGAAACCTAATTTCCGGCCTTTTTGGGTTTCTGGTTCTTTTATCGTATCTAAAAAATAAGTGCAATGTTGACTTAAACGCACTTTTTCTTCGGTGATATCAATTTTTTCAAGATAATACATCACCTCTTGTTCAAATCGGTTTTGATCGAAAGAATCTTTGCGCACAAAATCTTTAGCGGATAAAAGTAATTTTTCCCGAAGCTTTTCTACACGATTACTTTCATAAGGGTTGATTAGAACCAGTAACTCCTGGATGGTACGAATTCTTTTTTCTAAATCCAAAGCGAGGGCAACACCTTCCGAACTTCTGAACGACCTTAAATTTTTCAATGCACCTCGTACAAGGTTTTGAACAAATTTCCACTCACCTTCCTCCAATCCTGAATTTTCGGAACTAATTACATTTGGCATTCTAAGAATAGATTGCATCAAGTCAACCTGTTCTAATTTTAATTCCATTTTTAATTGATTCAAGGCCGAATGGTATTTTTTAAATAAGGGAACATTAAGTGAAAGCGCCTCTTGATCATCTGCGGATACCAATTCTAAGGTAAACTCAATTTTACCTCGAACAATGTCGTCTTGAATTATTTTTCTTAATTCGGTTTCCTTATCTTTATAATTATTAGGTAACTTTAGTCTCAGATCGGTAAATTTACTATTGAGAGATTTAATCTCAATGTTTATCGATTTATTCTGCCAATTGCCATTGGCTCTACCGAAACCGGTCATAGATTGCAGCAT
>JALQZD010000383.1 GCA_023258495.1 Polaribacter sp. | reverse complement strand
GGCCATGAAAATCGCAGATGAAGATTATTTCAAATCTTGGTTAGAATAATTCAATCAATCAACAAAATTTTAAAAAATGAGTAAAGATGTAAAATCCGTTAATTATGGATTAGAAAAAATATTTGAAGGAGCAGATGACTTTTTACCTTTATTAGGTACCGATTATGTAGAATTTTATGTGGGAAACGCGAAACAATCAGCCCACTTCTATAAAACAGCATTTGGATTTCAATCCTACGCTTATAAAGGACTAGAAACAGGGTCGAAAGACTCGGTGAGTTATGTATTGAAACAAGATAAAATTCGTTTGGTATTAACAACTCCGTTGAATAGTAAATCACCAATTAACGATCATATTGTAAAGCACGGGGATGGTGTCAAAGTGATTGCCTTGTGGGTTGAAGATGCTCGCAGCGCTTATGAAGAAACCACCAAAAGAGGAGCGAAATCTTACATGGAACCTGTTGTTGAAAAAGACGAATTTGGAGAGGTTGTTCGTGCTGGAATTTATACCTATGGTGAAACCGTTCATATGTTCGTGGAACGCAAAAACTACAGCGGACAATTCTTACCTGGATTCCAAAAATGGGAATCTGATTATAACCCAAGTCCTGTAGGTTTAAAATATATCGATCACATGGTTGGTAATGTTGGCTGGGGACAAATGAATAAATGGGTAAAGTGGTACGAAGACGTAATGGGATTCGTAAACTTCTTATCTTTTGATGATAAGCAAATTCATACGGAATACTCTGCGTTAATGAGTAAGGTAATGAGTAATGGGAACGGAAGAATTAAGTTTCCAATTAATGAGCCAGCAAAAGCGGCAAAAAGATCTCAGATTGAAGAATATTTAGATTTTTATGAAGGCTCAGGTGTTCAACATATCGCTGTTGCGACAGATGATATTATTGCCACCGTTGCTCAGCTAAAGGCGAGAGGAATAGAATTTTTACCACCGCCTCCTCAAGCCTATTATGACATGATCCCGGAGCGCCTAGGAGCGCATATGGAAATCATGAATGAAGACATATCGAAACTTCAAGAATTATCCATTTTAGTCGATGCTGACGAAGAGGGGTATTTACTTCAAATCTTTACTAAACCCGTAGAAGATCGACCAACCTTGTTCTTTGAAATCATTCAACGAATGGGAGCGAGAGGATTTGGGGCTGGAAACTTTAAAGCCTTGTTCGAATCGATAGAAAGAGAGCAGCAGAAAAGAGGAACTTTATAAATATCGGATGGGGAAAGATGATATTTTAAAGTCAATCGAAGAGAAATACAAAGATCTTGGTGTTCCTCTAAATTCAATGCTAGAAGGTCTGCTTTGGAGTAGGCCAATCACCTATTGGGACTACATCCAAACGGACGCTCTATTAGGACTCCAAACACCGAGAACAACCCAGCCAGATGAAATGGTATTTATCATGTATCATCAGGTGAATGAATTGTTGTTTAAAATGATTCTTTGGGAGATTGACCAGGTGGCCAAATCTGTAGAAATATCGGCAGAAAAATTTACAAAGCATTTAAGTCGAATAAGTCGCTATTTCGATATGCTTTGTAGCTCTTTCTCAGTAATGGCAGAAGGAATGGACCCCGAACAATACCTTAAATTTCGAAATACGCTTACTCCAGCAAGTGGGTTTCAAAGTGCGCAATATCGAAAAATTGAATTTGCATCAACAGAGTTAATCAACCTAATCGATTCCCGACACAGAGATACGATTGATCGCAATTCTTCTTTTAAAAATGCCTATGATCATTTGTATTGGCAAGCGGCGGGCAAGAACCACAAAACTGGAGAAAAATCCATCTTAATCAAATTGTTTGACAAGAAATATGTTGGGGATTTTATAGATTTTATGGAAGATTACAACGATTGTAACTTATCGAAGAAGTTCAAACAGCTGCCGAAGGAAATTCAGGAAGATGAATCCTTAATCAAGGCGATGCGTCATTATGATTACACTGTCAACGTGAAGTGGGTAATGGCACATTATAATGCAGCTGGAAAGTATTTGGGAGGAAGTGAAAAAGAATTGGAGGCTACAGGTGGAAGTAGCTGGCGTAAATATTTACATCCGAAATATCAAAGGCGCGTTTTTTATCCATATCTATGGACCGAAGAAGAACTAAAAAATTGGGGTACATTTTAATAATGGAACGATAATTGTCATCCCTTTTTTATAAGTTTGAACAGCGAATGAAGTATTTCATCTTCTTTTTATTATGCTCCCTTGGGATGACAGCTCAGACCAAATCCACCGAACCAGCTTTTACAGACGGTGAATGGTTGCGATACAAAATGAGTTACAGTGGTTTTCTTAGAGCAGGAACTGCAGAACTTCAATTAAAAGAGACTGAAATAAATGGAAAAAAAGTCTATCATGCTATCGGTAGGGGTTGGACGACCGGGATGATTAAGTGGTTCTTTAAGGTAGATGATAATTACCAGAGCTATTTCAGCAAAGACCCTATTTCCCCATTACTGTTCAAAAGAAAAATCAATGAAGGAGGCTACCAAAAACACGTAAACACTACCTTTAAGTACGATTCGAATAAAGCATTAGTCCAAGATTTTCTTAAAAAGAAAGATACCTTAATTGGTTTTGAAAATGTTCAAGACATGCTGTCTTCCTTTTATTATCTGCGGAATTTGGATGTGACTCAATTAAAAAAAGGAGACGAAATCAAATTAGATATGTTTCTGGATGCCAAGACCTACAATTTTAAACTGAGGTATGTTGGTGACGAGCTTCTTGAAATACGAGGTGGTAAGGTGAAAACGTTAAAATTCATGCCAATTGTTCAAGCCGGACGTATTTTTAAAGCGCAGGAAAGTGTTACCATTTGGATCACTGCAGATGACAACAAAATCCCTGTTCGCCTTCGCGCCAATTTACGTGTTGGATCGCTACAAGCAGAACTTGAATCGTATAAAGGACTGGCACATTCTTTCAAAAAAATTTATGAGTAATATCTCCTAAGTTTTTCCTTCTCTCATTCAGTTAAATTTGTATTTTTGGGAACTAGAATTAGGGCAAAATCCATACTTTTTTTTGAAAAATACAATTGCATATTTTCTTTTGATGTTCATAATTTGGAGTTGCGGAACCTCTGAAGAAAAGGAAACGCCCAAGGTAAAGCCTAAACCCAAACCAAATATTCATTTTGGTTACAACTTTGACAATTTTAAAGTTATTCGCGATACCATCAAAAGTGGAGAAAGTTTTGGTGAAATTTTGGATAGGCATCATGTTTTTTATCCGACCATCAACAAGATCGCAGCAACGGTAAAAGAAGAATTTGATGTGCGTCGAGTGAGAGCCGGTAAACCATATACCATTCTGGCTAGCAAAGATTCATTAGAGAGGGCGCAAGTTTTTATCTACAAACACGACAAGATTAATGCCACTATTCTTGATTTTAAGGATTCCATTATTACAGCTGAACGCTTTGCGAAACCCATAAAAACACTAGAAAAAGAAGTAACAGGTGTTGTTTACAACAACTTTTCTGAGGCTATGGACAGTTTAGGGGTTAGACCCGGTATGACATACACAGTTGCTGACATATATGCCTGGACTCTTGATTTTTACAGATTGCAGCGAGGAGATTCATTCAAAATCATTTACGAGGAAAAGTTTATCGACGATTCAACTTTTGCCGGATATGGAAATGTGAAACAAATGGTATTTAATCACAAAGGGAGAAATTTATATGCTTTCAGATACATTGCAGATAGCATTCGAAACATCCCTGATTATTTTGATGATGAAGGAGACCTGCTGCGAAGACAATTTTTGAAATCTCCGATTAAATTCCAATACCGAATTTCTTCCAGATACAACTTACGAAGAAAAATTGCATACTATGGCAATCGTGTTCGTCCACATAGAGGGACTGATTTTGCGGCAAGAGTTGGTACTCCAATTATAGCGACTGCAAGTGGTACAGTTTCAGAATCAGCAAGACGAGGAGGTAATGGGAATTATGTAAAGATCAAACACAATAACACCTATTCGACACAGTATTTACATATGAAACGAAGAAAGGTCTCAAGAGGTGATTATGTAAAGCAAGGCGATGTAATTGGTTGGGTAGGAATGACAGGAAATACCAGTGGCCCTCATGTTTGTTACCGTTTTTGGAAATATGGCAGACAAGTAGATCCGTTAAGAGAAAAATTACCTCCGGCAAAACCATTGCCACAAGAAATAAAAGAAAAGTATTTAAAGTTTATCGCTCCATTAAAGTATCGATTGGATTATGGAAGAATGGAAGTTGATGAACCTGATAATTTAAAAGAAAAAATAGCACTTAAGTAAATCATGGCACTTACAAAAAACAATCCGACGACCACACACTCCTGGCAAAAATTAATTCAGCATTTTGCAGACAATGAACATGTCGAGTTAAAAGAGTTGTTTAAAAATTCATCACGCAAAGAAGATTTTTCTATTGCTGTAGAGGGATTGAATGTAGATTTTTCGAAGAACAGAATTACAGAAGAAACGCTGGATATATTGATTGAATTTGCCAATGAAATGGATTTGAAAGGGGCTATTCAAAGTCAGTTTACAGGTGAAGTTATTAACGAAACTGAGCAGCGCGCGGTTTTGCATACAGCTTTACGAAGTACTTCTGAAGAAGCCATTTTGGTAGATGGAAAAAACATTAAACCAAAGATTCAGTCAACGCTAAGAAAGATGAAAAGCTTTTCTAAAAAGGTAATTTCTGGAAAATGGAAAGGATATACTGGAAAATCAATTACCGATGTTGTCAATATTGGAATTGGAGGCTCAGATTTAGGTCCAGACATGGTGGTTGAATCGTTAAAGTTTTATAAAAACCACCTAAACGTTCATTTTGTTTCAAATGTTGATGGAGATCATGTTGCTGAAGTCATTAAAGACTTAAATCCAGAAACCACATTATTTATTATTGTTTCCAAAACATTTACCACTCAGGAAACGATTAGCAATGCTGAAACAATTAAAAATTGGTTCTTAAAATCGGCAACGATATTCGACATACCAAAACATTTTGTAGCAGTCTCTACAAATTTGGATGCCGTAAGTCGTTTCGGAATCGATAAAGACAACGTATTTCCAATGTGGAATTGGGTAGGCGGTCGGTTTTCCCTGTGGTCTGCAGTGGGATTGTCAATAAGTTTGGCCGTTGGATTTGATAATTATAGAAAATTACTAGACGGTGCAGAGGCAATGGATAATCATTTTAGAAATACAGAATTTAGAGATAATATTCCCGTTGTGTTGGCATTGCTTAGTGTTTGGTATAACAATTTCTACAACGCAGAATCAGAAGCAATTCTTCCATACTCTCAATATTTGTCGAAACTTCCAGATTATTTACAACAAGCCATTATGGAAAGTAACGGTAAAGGGGTAGATCGAAATGGGAACGAAGTGAATTATCAAACTGGAACGATTATTTGGGGGAGTACAGGCACAAATATGCAACATGCTTTTATGCAGTTGGTGCACCAAGGAACGAAATTAATTCCGGCAGACTTCATCGGGTTTAAAGAGTCATTGCACGGTTTGGAAGATCATCACAAAAAATTAATGGCGAATTACTTCGGTCAAATGAATGCCCTGGCTTTTGGAAAAACCAAACAGGAAGTTCATTTAGAATTA
>JALQZD010000355.1 GCA_023258495.1 Polaribacter sp. | reverse complement strand
GATTATTTTACTCAGAAACAACTGCTAACCTTTTATTTGTTGGGTACATTTTTTGGCGGCTTATTATACATGCTGAGTTATAATTACTTTCCCCTTTTTGAAGGATCAAATTCCATTTTAGTAGGCTCATCGGCTGGTGTATCTGCTATCTTTATGGGAATTGCAGCCTACATTCCAAACTTCGAATTTAAATTACCGCTTATTGGATTTGTAAAACTATGGATCTTTGCAGCAATTTGGGTTGCGTTTGATGTTTTAGGATTAGTTGGAGCTAATGCTGGAGGTCATTTTGCACATTTAGGTGGAAGTTTATTCGGATTCTTATATGTGAGTAATGTCAGCAATAAAGAGCTAAATCTATTGGATGGTTTTTTTAATCTTTTTAAGTCAAAAAAGAAACCGCTCAGAACTGTTTATAAAGCACCAAAAAAATCTGAAAAAAACGGTAACCAGCAAAAGATTGATTCGATTCTAGATAAAATTAGTAAGTCTGGATATGATTCACTTACCAAAGCAGAGAAAGAGTTTTTATTCAAACAAGGTAAATCTTAAGATTGACAAACAGAATGAAAAAACTTTCTTTTTTTAATAAGATGCTGTATTTCATTAATACAATTTTAGCACTGCTTTTATTATTCAGTTTTTTTATTCCTCAGCTTTCTCCAAGAAATTTTTCATTCTTCTCCATCTTTGGTTTATTTGTGCCCTTTTTGATCCTGGCCAATATATTATTCTTTTTGTACTGGCTGATTAATTTGCGTAAACAAATGCTGTTATCGTTCATTATGCTTGCCGTATCATGGATGTTTTTAACTACATTATTCATGTTCACTTCGGATGACAGCTCAAAGGATTCAGGTGTAAAAATCATGAGCTATAATGTGCGAATGTTTAACCATTACAAATGGAGCGAGGATACTACCATTCCGACCAAAATTGAATCATTGATTCGTGAAAACAAGCCCGATATTTTGACGATTCAAGAATTTAGCAAAAAGGGAGATTTAACCTTTGATTATCCGTATAACTTCATCAAAACCAAAGGAGAAAAAAACAAATTCGGAATGGCCATTTTTTCGAAGTATCCTATTGTAAATCAAGGTAGTCTACAATTAGAAAACACATCAAACAATATCATCTTTGCCGATGTTCGAATTGATTCAGATACGGTTCGCATTTACAATTATCATCTTCAATCGTTGAAAATTAATCCGGAAGAGGAAAACTTTGGCGAGAAAGATTCCAAGATTTTAGTTGCGAATCTCAATGAGAAATTTAAAGATCAAGCCTATCAGGCAGAGAAATTCTTGGTTCATGAAAAACAGTGGAAAGGCAAAAAAATCGTTTGTGGAGACCTAAATAACACAGCATACTCATGGGTGTATAATAAAATAAGAGGTGACAAAAAAGATGCTTTCTTAGAAGCTGGAAATGGATTTGGTAAAAGTTTCGATTTTTGGTTTCCAATGCGAATTGATTTCATTTTTACTGATGAATCAACAGCCATAAATGACTTCTTCGTGATAGACCAAAAATTATCCGATCATTATCCAATTGTCACAACGATCAGTCTGAATTAATCCTCTTTATTGAAATTGTAGGCACTCACTACCTTACAAATTTTAAGGTCATACGATGTATACCATTTCGCTCGACCCAAATTTCTGGCCAGCGTGTGCTCTGCATTCAGTTTCCAATTCTTAATCGATTCTAAAGATTCCCGGTAAGAAACGGTAATTCCAACTTCAGATCTTGCAGATTCAATTCCGATAAAGCCATTTTGTTGTTTGGCCAATTCAATCATCTTTTGGTTCATCTCTTCATATCCTTCCTCACTATTTGACAATCTAGTCATAAAGATAACAGCGTAATATTCTCGATCTGAGTTCATGCGGATTTATATTTTATTGTGTACATCAAATCTTTGGTTTTGGAATCAACACCTATTTTAGAAAATTGATTTTTTTCAAGCGTTTTGATAGAAGCTATATTTTCTGGAGAAACATAAGCGATAAGATTTGTAAAACCTAATTTTCTGGAATAGATAATCATTCCGTTTAAAATCTCTGTACCATATCCTAAATTCCAATATTTTTCAAGAAATCGAAATCCGATTTCATCATTTCCCAAATCATCTTTGACAAAGGCAATCGTGCCGAGAAATGAGTTGTCCGCTTTTGCAACAACAGCATAAATCCAAAAATCATTTCCAGTTTCAGCATACTTACCGATTACATCTTCCAATTCTACCTGGTGCTCTGCTAATGACTTTGGATTGGCATCAACATATTTCATAACATTAGGATTGCTTTGCATTTCGTGAAAACCTGTTAAATCTTCAAGGGTTAGTTTGCGAACAAGCATCCGATTAGTTTCAAAAATCATGAATAAGTTGTAAATTTACAGCCTGTTAAAAGTACAGGAATGATTGCAGATAAAAAAGTCGCTTTTTACACTTTAGGATGCAAGCTTAACTTCTCCGAGACCTCCACTATTGCTAGGAATTTTGTGAATGAAGGTTTTTCAAGAGTTGAGTTTAATCAACCTGCAGATGTGTATGTAATCAATACATGTTCTGTGACTGATAATGCAGACAAGCGCTTTAAAACGATTGTAAAATCAGCCTTAAAGACAAATCCGGAAGCTTATCTCATTGCTGTGGGATGTTATGCCCAGTTAAAACCAGAAGAACTTGCTGCAGTTGATGGTGTGGACTTGGTTCTCGGTGCTACCGAAAAATTCAATGTGACGAGCTATATCAATGATCTTACCAAAAACGATATTGGTGAAGTTCATTCCTGTGAAATTGAAGATGCTAATTTTTATGTGGGCTCCTACTCTATTGGCGATCGGACTCGTGCCTTTCTTAAAGTGCAAGATGGATGTGATTACAAGTGCACCTATTGCACCATTCCCTTAGCGAGAGGAATATCTCGAAGTGATACACTCGAAAATGTTTTGAAAAATGCAAAAGAAATCGCGGCTCAAGATATCAAAGAAATCGTTCTAACCGGCGTAAATATTGGTGATTACGGAAAAGGTGAGTTTGGAAACAAAAAGCATGAACATACCTTTTTAGACTTGGTCAAAGCGCTTGATCAGGTCGAGGGAATTCACCGATTGAGAATATCTTCCATAGAGCCCAACTTATTGAAAGACGAAACTATTGATTTCGTTTCGCAATCCAACTCATTTGTACCACATTTTCATATTCCATTGCAGTCTGGTAGTGATGACTTATTAAAGTTGATGAGTCGTCGTTATTTAACGCAATTGTATACCAACCGAATTGAAAGCATCAAAGAAGCCATGCCGAATGCATGTATCGGTGTTGATGTAATTGTTGGGTTTCCTGGAGAAACTGATGAACATTTTTTAGAAACCTATAACTATTTAAATGCTTTAGATATCTCATATTTACATGTGTTTACCTATTCTGAGAGGCCAAATACAAAAGCTGCAGGTATGGATGGTGTTGTACCAAAAAATATTAGAGCCAAGCGCAGCAAAATGTTGAGAGGACTTTCTGCAAAGAAAAGAAGAGCTTTTTATGAATCTCAAATCGGAAATGAACTAACCGTTCTTTTCGAAAGCGAAAATAAAAAAGGATTTATCCATGGATTTACAGAGAATTATGTGAAAGTAAAAGCACCATGGGATCCGGAGCTTATGAATACCCTTCACACAATAAAGCTCACCAAAATAGATGAAGATGGTCTTGTGCGGTTTGATTTTGTCGCAGAAGACGTAATGATTAAATCAACCATATAATGACAAAAACCCCTATTTATTTTGTTCCTGGCCTTGCTGCGGGACCAGAAATTTTTGAAAATCTAACATTCGATCCTGAGGTGTATGAATTGCATTATCTCAAATGGATTCAACCACTTGCCTTGGAGGAGTCGATCAGTAACTATGCCATGCGAATGACTGAATTTATTACGCATGACAATCCAGTTTTGGTTGGAGTTTCGTTTGGAGGGATTATGGTACAGGAAATGAGTAAATATGTGAAAGCTCAAAAAGTTATCATCATTTCTAGCGTAAAATCTAAAAATGAATTACCATTGCGATTTAAGATCGCAAATTTGAGTAAAGCATATAAAATGTTTCCTGCCAAACTGGTGAGTAATTTTGAGAGTTATTCTCAGTATTTTGTAGGTAAAAAGCTCCAAAAAAGAGCAAAAATTTACAAGAAGTATTTATCCGAACGAAGTGAAAAATACATTCTATGGTCTGTAAAAAATATAGTTCGATGGGGAAATGATCATCCAGCTCAAAACGTTATCCATATTCATGGAACAGAAGATTATATATTTCCGATTAGCAAAATTAATAATGCGATAAAAATTGAAGGAGGAACGCATATCATGATTTTGAATCGAGCAAAAGAAATTTCAAAAATATTACAAGAACAACTGGAACCCTCATTGGTTAAAAATTAAGAGTTACTACCTATGAAAAGATTTTTAGAAATTATTGGAATCCTTAGTATAATTAGTGCTGCTGCTTTTTTACTTATAAACGGAATCGACAAAAATGAGGCAGATCCAAAGCCTTATACACATCCAACCTACAATATACAAGCCTTAGAATTACCAAACAATTTAAATCTTGCAGGAGAACCTGTGCCGCTTGATATTCCGGATGTAAAAGAACGCATGGAGCGTGAATTATTAGTAAATACCTATTGGCAATCAAACGGAATTTTATTGCTGAAACGAGCGAATAAGTACTTCCCAATTCTGGAACCTTTGTTAAAAAAATATGGCCTTCCGGATGATTTTAAATTTTTAGCATTAGCGGAAAGTGCATTTATCGATGAAACCTCAACAGCCGGTGCAGCGGGAATGTGGCATTTTATGAAAACAACTGGCCGTGAATACGGACTTGAAATCAATAAGAATGTTGATGAGCGTTATCATATTGAAAAATCGACCAAGGTGGCAGCTGAATATTTAATCAATTCGAAAGAGCGATTTGGAAGCTGGACTTTAGCAGCTGCTGCTTACAATGCAGGCAATTACGGAATAGCAAAGCGACTTGAAACCCAACAAGTAACCAATTACTACGATGCACTATTACCTGACGAAACAGAACGATACGTTTTCCGAATTATCGCTTTAAAAGAGATTATTAATCACCCTGAATATTATGGATTCCTTATTGAAAACGAAGATTTATATACCCTGCCAAAGACTTACACCATAAAGGTAGACACGGCGATTTCGAATATTGCCAATTTTGCGAAACGCTACGGATTAACGTACAAAGAATTTAAGATTCACAATCCGTGGTTGCGCGAAAACAAATTGAACAATAAGAGCCGTAAATTGTATGAAATAAAAATCCCTATCCAAAAATAATGCTACAAAAAGTTATTTCATACGTTTACATTATTGGCGGATTAAGCCTTATCATTCTGGGAATAATAAATTTCAGTGAAGATAAAGAGAGCTATCGCTTACTATTCGGATTTGAGACCGACAGCAAATACAATTATCTTATTTTTAGACTGATTTTTGGAGCTTTAGTGATTTGGGCTGGCATCTCTCGATTAAAAAGGAAAAAGACCCTATAAGCTGCTTTTTATCGATTCAAACTCAGCAATGATTTCTTCAATGACTTGTTTTGTTGGTTTTATTTCGTGAATTAACCCCGCAATCTGACCAATTTCTAATTCACCGTTATCTAAATCACCTTCAAACATTCCCTTTTTAGCTCTGGCGCGACCTAAAAGTTGTTTTATTTCTTCCACAGAAGGATTTTTCGTATACAGTTCCTGAACTTGATTGTAGAAATGATTTTTGACCAATCGAACGGGTGCTAATTCTTTTAAGGTAAGGTGAGTATCACCATCTTTAACTTTAACGATGGTATCTTTAAAATTATCATGAGCTGAGGATTCAATTGTGGCGGCAAAACGGCTTCCTATTTGCACCCCATCTGCACCCAATACCATTGCTGCTAGCATTCCTCGTCCATTCGCTATACCGCCTGCAGCAATAACCGGAATTGAGACATTCTCTTTAACCATTGGAATTAAAGTGAACGTGGTTGTCTCTTCTCTTCCGTTATGACCTCCAGCTTCAAATCCTTCACAAACAACCGCATCGACACCAGCTGCTTGCGCCTTTTGCGCGAATTTCACAGAACTAACGACATGAACAACTGTAATTCCTTTTTCTTTCAGAAATTGCGTCCATGTCTTTGGATTGCCAGCAGAGGTGAATACTATCTTTACGCCTTCTTCGACGATAATATCCATGATTTCTTCAATCTGCGGATACAACATGGGAACATTCACTCCAAAAGGTTTATCAGTGGCTTTTTTGCATTTCTGAATATGGTCGCGAAGTACATCAGGATACATAGATCCTGAACCAATA
>JALQZD010000344.1 GCA_023258495.1 Polaribacter sp. | reverse complement strand
TTTCTTTTCCGATTGTCATCTATACCTATAGAACCAAACATTTTTTGATAAAACAGAAACAAAAAACAAAAAACAAATAACTAAAAAATGAAAAATAGTATATATACTCAGAGTTTTGTTGGATTATTGATGGTAATACTTACCGCTGCTTGCAGTACTTCTGACGATGTTATTGATAACACGAACAATTCGAACAACAATAACAACATCTCGTCAAGTACTACTTACGATATCACGCCAATTTTAAACTTGTTTGATGGATCTTCGGCAGTGAGTTATGCAGTAAATGGAAATACGGTGACATTCACAACCAATAATCTTCCAGATCATACAAGTCCGTATTGGCCTACAAATAATGCTTTGTACGAGCCTTATAATGGTACAAATTCCAATTTTAATCAGAATCCGAATACGATAAGCACGCAAAACATCACATTTACGATTACATTAAATCCGTCTGAAGCTTCTGTAAAACAAGCCACGTCTTTAGGCCCAATTGGAATATCGAGGAATGGAGTTGTATTTTATAATCAATATGCTGGTCCGAATAATCAACCTTTGACCAATGAAATTAACAGTTTCGATCAATGGTTAGGTCATCCTCAAAATACGGGTCAATATCACTACCATATCGAACCCACATATCTCACAAATCAATTTGGGAATGATGTGTTTTTAGGTTTACTTGCGGATGGTTTTCCGGTTTATGGGCCTGAAGAAAACGGAATTCAAGTGACAAATTCAGACCTTGATCAATATCACGGACATACTCATGCTACAGCTGATTTTCCTGATGGAATTTATCACTATCACATCACACCAAATGAAGATCCGTACATCAACGGGAATGGATACTTCGGGATACCAGGAACGATAACTCAATAGTTTGAAAATTGAGATTGTCTTATTGTTTTTGATATTCTTAGGATCGTGCAGTCCAGTTCCAGAATCGGTTGACATCAAAATTGATGCTACCAATACGGATTTAGCATTGAAAAACGGGGTGCTATTTTATAAAGATAATCCATTTACCGGTCAAATCACAGAAATAGATAATGTGAATGTCACCAAAAATATATCGAATTATAAGACTGGTTTAAAAGAAGGGTTGGAGTTTAAATATTATGATTCCAATCAATTAGCGGAATCCAGAAATTACCATGAGGGAAAGAAAATTGGGTTGCATGAAGGTTTTTATAACAATGGCCAGAAAAAATTTAGTTACCAATATGATTCTGGGGTTTATCACGGAAGTTTTAAACAGTGGTATGATAGTGGACAGTTGCTAAAGGATTTCAATTATGTCAAGGGTAAGGAAGTTGGTAGTCAAAAGATGTGGAACTTCGATGGAACCATGAGAGCAAATTATGTAGTGAAAAACGGCGAACGATTTGGTTTGATCGGATTAAAAAAATGTTATTCAGTTCAGAAAAAATGATGAAAAATCTTTTGTTCATATTAGCTGGTGTGTTATTGCTTTCGTGTGCTAAAAGTAATCCGAAGGTAGATCAAGAAAATACGTTACCCTTTTTCAATACACCTCAATTTACGCCAGAATGGATAGCTGAGACAGATGATAATTATGACGCGATTCACAAAATTCCTGACTTTACATTTATTAATCAGGAAGGGAAGAAAGTATCAAATAAGGATTACCAAGGTAAAATTTACATTGCCGATTTTTTCTTTATAACCTGCCCAGGAATTTGTCCTATCCTTGAGAAAAACATGAGTAAAATTCAGGATAAATATAAAAACGACAAGGATATTTTATTGCTGTCTCATACTGTTACGCCATGGATGGATTCAGTTCCTGAATTGAAAAAATACGCAGAAAGAAATGATGTAATATCAGGTAAATGGAACCTTGTAACGGGAAATAAAGATGAACTTTATAATATTGCTCGAAACGGATATTTTGCCGACCAGGAATTTACAGAAACCAATAATGCCGATGCTTTTATCCATTCAGAAAACTTCATTCTAATCGATAAAAAGGGTAGGATTCGAGGGGTATATAATGGGACATTACCTATCGAGGTTGACCGCTTAATTCGTCATATTGGACTGTTAAAAAAAGAAGGCTAACAAACATTGACTTCAATCTCTAATTCGACTCCAAAATCAATTTTAATTTTACTTTGAATCTGTTTTGCAAGTTCAAAAATCTCTTGTCCGCTTGCATTTCCATAATTTACCAATACTAAAGCTTGTCTGTTATGAACGCCTGCGTCACCAAACCGTTTGCCCTTAAATCCTGCCGTTTCAATTAACCATCCTGCCGGAACCTTTATTGAATTGTCATCAATGATATAGCACGGGATATTTGGATATTTTTCTTTTAGATTTTCAAAATGCGTTGTACCAATCACCGGATTTTTGAAAAAACTACCGCTATTTCCAATTTCTTTCGGATCTGGTAATTTGGATTGGCGAATTGTAATGACTGCGTTAGAAATGTCTTTTATGGTCGGATTTTCAATATTGTGCTTCAATAATTCGCTTTCGATAGCACCATAAGAGGTATTCGGTTTATGTGCTCCTTTGGTCAATTTAAATCTAACTTTGGTAATTACCAATTGGTCTTTCAAAGCATTTTTAAAGATTGAATTGCGATAGCCAAATTCACACTCTGAATTTGAAAAAGTTTGAATTTTTCCAGTGCTGATTTCCATCGCATCTACGGATTCAATAACGTCTTTGACTTCAACTCCGTACGCTCCGATATTCTGAATTGGGCAGGTACCAACATTGCCGGGAATAAGAGATAAATTTTCAATTCCACCAAAATCATGGTTTACACACCACAAGACAAACTGATGCCAATCTTCACCCGCAAGAACCTCGATTACAACTTGATTTTCCGATTCTTCCAGAATTGTAATTCCTTTCAAATTGACGTGAACAACGGTCTTATCAATGTCTTTGGTAAGCAACATATTACTTCCGCCAGAAAGAAGGAAAATATCTGATTCTGATACTAATACTTCCCTTAATTGCTCCATTGAAGTGATGGAAATGAACTTTTTTGCCTTCACGTCAATTCCGAAGGTATTGTAGTCTTTAAGCGAAAAGTTTGAGTGAAATTCCAATTAGTCCTGATATACTTTTAATGCTTCGTCTAAGATATGAATTGCTTTTCGTAAGCTCTTTTCATTTAAAACGTATGCGATTCGAATCTGATTTAATCCCATCCCTTCTGATGAATAGAAACCTGCAGCTGGAGCCACCATGATGGTTTCACCATCAACATCAAATGATTCTAGCAGCCATTGTGCAAAACGATCTGAATTTTTTATCGGTAATTCAGCGATGCAATAAAAGGCCCCATTTGGTCTGGCAACCTTCACACCTTCAATATTTTCCAATCCTTCAATTAGAAGATTTCGTCTTTTGATATATTCTGTTTTCACATCATCAAAATACGATTGTGGTGTTTCTAATGCGGCTTCAGCAGCTATTAATGCTAATGTTGGCGGACTCAATCTCGCCTGAGCAAATTTAAGAGCTGTTCTGATTACTTCTGGGTTACGAGATACCAAACATCCAATTCTCGCTCCGCACATGCTGTAACGTTTCGAAACTGAATCAATAATGATCGCATTGTCTTTTAAACCTTCTTCTTGTAAAATTGAGTAATGTTCGATTCCGTCGTAGGCAAATTCGCGATACACTTCATCGGCAATTAAAAACAAATTGTGTTTTTTGACAATAGCGGACAATTGCTGAATTTCTTCCTTGCTGTATAAATATCCAGTTGGGTTCCCTGGATTACAAATCAGAATGGCTTTTGTTTTCGAAGTAATGAGCTTTTCAAATTCCTCGATAGGAGGCAGGGCAAAGTTATTTTCAATTTTAGAAATAACAGGTACCACTTTTACGCCAGAGGCGACAGAGAATCCGTTGTAATTTGCATAAAAAGGCTCTGGAATAATCACTTCATCATCAGCATCCATAATGGAGCCAAAGGTGAATAATAAAGCTTCTGAACCACCTGTAGTAGCTATGATTTGATGATGAGTTACATCAATATGATGTTTTTTATAATAATCGGCTAGCTTCTTTCGGTATCCTTCCGAACCTTCAGATCTGGCATAGGCCAAAACATTAATGGTGTGGTTAGAAATGGCTTCTAAGGCAATTTCCGGAGTTTTAATATCGGGCTGACCAATATTTAGATGATATACTTTTTTTCCGTTCTTGTAAGCAGCTTCTGAGTAAGGAACCAATTTTCGAATTGGCGATTCTGGCATTAATTTACCTTTCTGAGAAATATCTGGCATTTTGAGTAAAATTTAAAGCACAAATTTCAGAAATATATTTGATTTTCCGACCCTATTATTTTTGTTTTTCAAAGGTTAAAGATTTACTAAAAATTAAGTAACTTAGGTAGGAATTTGTACTTTCATGTTATATGACGAACAGTAGGAGCAGCGTTTTATTTTCTCTTTTCTTTGGTTTGTTTTTTACTTCCCTAACTTTCGGGCAATTAGCCTTTAAATTCAGCAATGCCAATCAAAAAAAACAAAGAGTAAAGTTTCAGTTGATCAATAATTTAATCATTATTCCTGTCGAGTTGAATGGTAAGGAATTGAAATTTATTCTTGATAGTGGTGTAAATAAAACCATTTTATTTAATCTTTCTCAAAATGATAGTGTTGGCTTAAATAATGTTGAAAGAGTTGAATTGAGGGGTTTAGGTGGTGATCGTTCTGTTGAGGCCCTTATTTCGAAAAAAAATAGGGTAAAGGTTGGTAAGATGGTTAATGAGAATGAAAATGTGTATGTGATTCTAAAAGACTATTTTGATTTATCGGGAAAAATGGGAAAAACCATTCATGGAATCATCGGATTTAGTCTCCTTCGAAATTTTATTTTAAAAATCAATTATAAAAACAAAACAATTGATTTTTACAATGCCAAATATTATAAACCTAATCCCTGTCGAAAGTGTGAAACCCTTCCGTTGGAGTTTTACCGAAACAAACCTTTTATAAACGCAACCGTTCGACTCAATGAAGATCCAAAAAAAGATACAGCCGTAAAATTGCTTATTGATACTGGTGGGAGTGATGCCATTTGGTTGTTTGAGGATACCAAATCCGAAATTAAGTCCCCTAAAAAATACTTTACAGATATTCTTGGTGAAGGACTAAGTGGAACCATTTATGGAAAACGTGCGAGACTGAATCGATTTACGATTGCAAGTTTCGATTTGAAAAGTCCAACAGTTTCTTATTTGGATACCACTACAACTCGAAATGCCAGACGATTTAAAGAGCGTAATGGAAGTATTGGTGGGGAAGTTTTAAAACGATTTATCGTTTGGTTAGACTATCCAAATCGTCAATTGATTTTAAAGAAAAACGCAGATTTCTCAACCCCATTCAACTACAATATGAGTGGTTTAGATATCGTTTACAGCGGAAAAATACTGGTAAGGGAAGAAAATATGGCTGAAATTAAAGATCCGTTTAATCAAAGTATCCCGAACCAGAATTCTGTGAGATTTGTGGCGAGTTTCTCCTACAAATTCAGGCAGTCTTTCCGTATAAAAAATGTAGTTCCGGATTCACCTGCAGATCGCGCTGGATTGCAAAAAGATGACTTAATATTAAGAATTAACGGAAGACCTTCGTATGAATTTAAATTAGGTCAGATTCTTTATAAATTTCAGGAGAAACCCTATAAGAAAATCAAACTACTTATTCAGCGTCGAGGTCGTAAAATGCGATTTGAATTTTTCTTAGAAAAACGCGTCTAGTTATTCAATAACGTTTTCTTTTTTTCCAAATTTACCTGTCCAGGTTTGTTGATGTAACCTCTGATTTTAATGACTTTACGAGGATTTTTAGCATTCGAGAAAATGGTAATTTGTTTGTAGAAACCTCCTAATCTTTTCGTATCATAAGAAACCTTAATTTCACCTTTTTCTCCCGGCATGATGGGTTTTTCTGGTTTCTTCGGAACAGTACATCCACAGCTTGAGGTGACCGTTTTGATAATTAAGGGTTCTTTTCCAATATTGGTAAAAACAAAGGTGCGTTCCCCATTGGTATTTTGCTCAATCTTTCCATAATCAATCATCTCCTTCTCAAATTTAAACTCTTGAGCAGAGATACCCACACTGCATAATAAACCGATAATTACTAAATATACTGTCTTCATAAATTCTTTATTTTCTGTAAAGTTAGTACTTACAAATATTTTTAAAAAATTTGAGTTCAACTATCTCCTTAAAATTAGATAATTGTATTTTTGCCAACTATACATCAAAATCTGTTCCGAAGCATGAATATTCCTTCTAAATACGATGCTAGTTTAGTTGAAGACAAATGGTACGCCTACTGGATGCAGCATAAGTATTTCCATTCAGAAGTAGACGAAAGAGAGCCGTATACAATTGTGATTCCGCCACCAAATGTCACGGGAGTTTTACACATGGGACACATGTTGAATAATACCATTCAGGACGTACTAATTCGACGGGCACGTTTGTTAGGGAAAAATGCATGCTGGGTTCCAGGAATGGATCATGCCTCAATCGCTACAGAAGCGAAAGTAGTAGCGAAATTAAAGGAGCAGGGAATTGATAAAAATGATTTAACTCGCGAAGAGTTTTTAACTCATGCATGGGACTGGAAAAACAAGTATGGCGGAATCATACTAGAACAGTTAAAAAAACTTGGTGCCTCATGTGATTGGGATCGTACGAAGTTCACCATGGACCCAGATATGTCTGAGGCGGTAATCAAAGTGTTTGTTGATTTGTACAACAAAGGATTGATTTATCGTGGATACCGCATGGTAAATTGGGATCCTGAAGCGCAAACTACCCTTTCTGATGAGGAGGTGATTTATGAAGAGAAGCAAGGAAACCTTTATTATTTGCAATATGATATTGAAGGTTCTGATGAAAAGGTAACTATTGCTACTACTAGACCTGAAACTATTTTAGGTGATACGGCAATCTGCATCAATCCGAATGACGATCGCTTCGCACATTTACGAGGAAAAAAGGCAATTGTGCCGTTGTGCAATCGAGTAATTCCAATTATTGAAGACGAATATGTAGATGTGGAGTTCGGTACTGGATGTTTAAAGGTAACTCCAGCTCATGATGAAAATGATAAAGTTTTAGGGGAGAAACACAATTTGGACGTGATTGATATCTTCAATCCAAATGCCACGTTAAATTCCTACGGATTGCATTATGAAGGTAAGGACCGATTCGTAGTTCGTAAAGAAATTTCTAAGGAGCTAGAAGAGAAAGGATATTTAATAAAAATAGAACAACATACCAATAAAGTTGGCACTTCAGAACGCACAAAAGCAGTTATTGAACCTAGATTGTCAGATCAGTGGTTCTTGAAAATGGAAGATTTGGTTAAACCAGCTTTGAAGGCCGTTTTAGAAACTGAAGAGGTGAAGTTGTTCCCTAAAAAGTTTGATAACACCTATCGCCACTGGATGGAAAATATTCGCGACTGGAATATTTCACGGCAGTTGTGGTGGGGTCAGCAGATTCCAGCATACTATTATGGTGATGGAAAGAATGATTTTGTTGTTGCCGAATCCAAAGAAGAAGCGTTGCAAATTGCAATTGAAAAAACAGGTAATTCAGCATTAAAACATTCTGATTTACAACAAGATCCAGATGCATTAGATACCTGGTTCTCATCTTGGTTATGGCCAATTTCTGTATT
>JALQZD010000319.1 GCA_023258495.1 Polaribacter sp. | reverse complement strand
CTTGATTCGCTCCGTATTTATTAATTACGTAATCCATCACCTTACTGCGCCCTTCATCATCAAAATCAATATCGATATCAGGCATGGAAATACGTTCTGGATTCAGGAAACGCTCAAAAAGAAGATCGTATTTGATCGGGTCAATGTTTGTAATCCATAGACAATACGCAACAACAGATCCAGCTGCCGATCCACGACCTGGGCCAACCGAAACGCCCATTCTTCTCGCCTCCCGAATAAAGTCTTCTACAATCAAGAAGTATCCTGGATAACCGGTTTTAGCGATAACATCCAACTCGAAATTCAAGCGTTCTTTGATGTCATCAGCGAGTTCACCATATCGTTTTTTAGCCCCTTCAAAGGTGAGGTAACGCAGGTAATTGTTTTCTCCACTTTTAGGATCATCCGAATCGGGAACAATAAATTTCTCTGGGATGTCGAAGGCAGGAAGTAATACATCTCTGGCTAAAGTATATGCCTCCACCTTATCTACAATTTCCTGAATATTAGAAATAGCCTCTGGAATATCGGCAAAAAGCTGCTTCATTTCTTCGGATGATTTGAAGTAGTATTCTTCATTTGGCAATCCGAATCGGTAGCCGCGACCTTTACCTTTTGGAGTAGCTTGTTTTTCACCGTCCTTCACACAGAGAAGAATATCATGTGCATTCGCATCCTCCTGATTTAAGTAGAAGGTGTTGTTGGTGGCAACTACTTTAATGTCGTGTTTTTTTGAAAACTTAAGAAGCGTATCATTTGCAATATTTTCTTCCTGCTGATTATGGCGCATCAGC
Organism: Polaribacter sp.; assembly: GCA_023258495.1. Taxonomy (GTDB): domain Bacteria; phylum Bacteroidota; class Bacteroidia; order Flavobacteriales; family Flavobacteriaceae; genus Polaribacter. The sequence goes on along the minus strand of JALQZD010000319.1, from coordinate 2,847 downwards.
TCAATGTACAAATCATCCTGGAATTGTTCTTTCCACCATATCAAAGCTTCTTCTGCTTGTTTTTCGCCTACATTTAAAATCTTACTTGGAACTTCTCCGTACAAATTTCCGGTAAGTACGATGATATCTTCCTTGTATTGCTTAATGATTTCTTTGTCAATTCGAGGGACATAATAAAATCCATCAATAAATGCAATTGACGATAGTTTGGCTAAGTTGTGATAGCCCTTTTTATTTTTTGCAAGGAATACCACTTGATATCCATTGTCTTTGACGCTTTTGTTTTTGTGGTCTTCACAGACGTAAAATTCACAACCTACAATTGGCTTTAGATTCGTTTCATTGGCTTTGTTGTAGTTGAGTACAGAACCTACAAATTGAAAGGCAGCCATCATATTTCCGGTATCGGTCATGGCAACGGCAGACATATTGTCTTTGGCTGCAGCATTTACAATATTTCCAATTTGAATAGTCGATTGTAATACCGAAAACTGCGTATGATTGTGGAGATGAGCAAATTGAACATCTTCTAATTCGGCAATTCCCTGAGCTGTATTCGTTTTCTGAAGATCACTCTTGTTTTTTTCAAGTTTCTCACGGATTTTCTGACTCTCCTTTTTTAGATTGATGTGTTTTAATCCGATCAGTTCAATGGGCTTCGGATTCGCCTCAGAGTACTTCGCGAAATAATCAGCATCAGCATCGAGTTCTTCTTTGGTAAATTCTTTTAGACGGATTAACTCTAAGAAACATCGAGTTGTAGCTTCCACATCGGCAGTGGCATTATGTGCTTCATTGAAGACATTCCCAAATAAATGCTGATGTAATTCTGTAAGGGTGGGTAATTTGAATTTACCTCCACGACCTCCTGGAATTTTACACATCAGTGCCGTTTTCTCGGTGCAGGTATCTAAAACCGGAAGTTCGTTTAGATTATTCTCGATTCCGTAGCGATGGAACTCACAACCCATAATATTGATATCGAATCCCACGTTCTGACCGACTACAAATTTTGATTTCTGAAGAACGGTGTGAAAACGATTCAATCCTTCATGAATTGAAATACCATCAGATTGCGCTAGGTCGGTCGAAATACCGTGAATTTGTTCGGAGTCGAACGGGATGTTAAATCCATCCGGCTGAATTAAGAAATTGTCATTTTCGATGAGGTTACCCATGGCATCATGCAACTGCCATGCGATTTGAACGCATCTCGGCCAGTTATCCGTATCGGTAATTGGTGCATCCCACCGTTTCGGTAATCCTGTTGTTTCCGTATCAAAAATTAAAAACATAAAAAGCCTTTTGGAAAATCAAAAATTGCAAACTTAAAAGTACGAAATCATCACAGATTACAGCTGATTTAAAAGCTGACTTATCAACAAATAAATTATTTTATACACGGTTCTTAATTAAAAAAAATGAGTATCTTTGCCGCCGTTATCACGAGATGGTAACATATTAATAACCAAGGTCGAGTACCTTAAAAATTAAATTTTATGCCAGTAAAAATTAGATTACAGAGACACGGTAAAAAAGGGAAACCTTTTTATTGGGTCGTAGCTGCGGATTCTCGCGCTAAAAGAGATGGACGTTTCTTAGAAAAAATTGGAACGTACAATCCAAATGTAAATCCAGCAATCATTGATTTAGATGTTGACAAAGCAGTAGCTTGGTTACAAAATGGAGCTCAGCCAACTGATACGGCGAGAGCAATTTTGTCTTACAAAGGTGCAATGCTTAAAAAGCATTTATTAGGTGGTGTTGAGAAAGGAGCTTTAACTCAGGAGCAAGCGGATGCTAAATTCCAAGCTTGGTTAGAGGAGAGGGAAGCGAAAATCCAAGGTAAAGCAGAAGGATTAGCGAAAGCAGAGGCAGAAGCAAAAGCAAAAGCTTTAGAAGCGGAGAAAGCTGTGAATGAGGCTAGAAAAGAAGTAGCTGTTGAAGAACCTGCAGAAGAAGTGGCTGAGGTTGAAGCAGAAGTAGAAGCACCAGCACCAGCAGAAGTAGAAACTACTGAAGAGCCAGCTGCTGATGAAGAAAAAGCTGCCGAGTAAGACAATTAGCCTTTTCAAATGCGAAAAGAAGATTGTTTTTATTTAGGAAAGATTGTAAGAAAATACAGTTACAAGGGTGAGTTAGTTGTTTTTCTAGACACTGATGAACCAGAAATCTATCAAAATTTGGAATCAGTATTTGTCCACCTGGGCACGACACTGGTTCCATTTTTTATTGAAAAAAGTTCTTTGCAAAAACGCAATTTACTTCGTATTCAGTTTGAAGGAGTCTATTCTGAATCTGATGCCGATAGTCTGTTAGGAACTGAAATTTATTTGCCATTAAACTTATTACCGAAGCTCTCTGGAAAAGCGTTTTATTTTCATGAGGTGATCGGATTTACATTGAAAGATGTCAATGTTGGGGAGGTCGGTGAAATTATTTCGGTGAATGACAATTCTGCGCAGCCTTTATTTGAGGTGAAGCGTTTGGAGGATGAAATATTTGTTCCGGCAATTGACGAATTCATTCGTGAAGTAAATCGAGAAACGAAAGAAGTTATTGTTGAAACACCAGAAGGTCTATTAGATCTTTAAACATACAAAGAGAGGTGGCCGAGTGGTCGAAGGCGCACGCCTGGAAAGTGTGTATACGCCAAAAGCGTATCGAGGGTTCGAATCCCTTCCTCTCTGCAAAAGGAATCCACGCCATTGGCGTGGATTTTTCATTTGAAGAACCGTCAAAAGCTCGCTTTTGTGAGGTTTTGAAAATGAAAAATACGAACCTTCGTTAGAAGGTTTTGGATTCTATGCCCGCCTGCGGCCGGCAGGGTTGCTCCGGATAACCTTT
>JALQZD010000251.1 GCA_023258495.1 Polaribacter sp. | reverse complement strand
TATCAGGTTATGTAGATCTACAAGGTCGTTTTGTTGGGTATCAAACGCAGGGATTAACCTCAGATCGTATTCCGATTGACGTTGATGCGAATTTCAATTTCTTCAATCCGAAGTTAGGTTTCACCTACAATATCAATACCTATAATAATGTATATATCTCATTTGCTGTAGCGAATCGAGAGCCTAACCGAAACGATTTTGAAAACGGAGTATCAACTCCAGAAACCTTACACGATTACGAATTCGGATGGCGTTACCGAACGGCTAAAACCAAAATCAATACCAATGTGTACTATATGAATTATAGAAATCAGTTGGTGTTAACAGGAGCCATTGATAATGTAGGGCAACCGATTCGAGCGACTTCGGGAAGCAGTTACCGATTAGGAATGGAAATTGATGCTGATTTTGAATTGAGTAAAAACTGGTTCTGGAAACCTAATATAGCCATCAGTAGTAACCGTAACAGAGATTTTGTATCATCTATTAACGGAACATTAGAGAGTTTAGGAAATACCAATATATCATTTTCACCAGGCGCTGTGGTCGGTAATATGATTACCTACGCTCCAAAACAAAACTTACAATTTACCTTCTTATCAAAGTATGTCGGAAAACAATTGATGAGTAATTTAGGAAGTCGCGTATCGAATGCTGATGTATTGAAAGGATTCTTTACAAGCGATATGAATATTGTTTACGAAATGAAAGTGAAGTCCTTTTTTAAGTCACTTACGTTTACGGCATTAATCAACAATATCTTCAACGCGAAGTATGTAGACAGAGGATATTATTATACGTATGATGACACCTGGTCGAATCCGGGAAGTACAACAACCTTAGATGGCGCTGGATTCTATCCGCAAGCCACTCGTAACTTATTGTTAGGAGCAACATTGCGATTCTAACGAACTAAACTGATACATACTTTATGTAAATGATCATTGTAAGATGATTTTAAAAAAAATGTATTTTTATGCAAACTCGTTGTAAATGAATAAGCAATCTCTTAATCCAAAAATTCTTGAACTTCTGTTAGATTCCCTTCCTTTAGGAGTAGGAGTGTTCCGGGTGAATGATTTCGATGACTTAAAAAGCATTAAATACGTTTATATCAATCCTATTATTCTTCATGAAATGCGCAAAACCAAAGAAGAAGTTTTTGGTAAATATATTTATGAAGTAGCCCCTGAGGCCTATGAACATGAAGTCGGTCTTCAAGTTATTAAAACATATAGAGATGTCGCGCGATTCAAGGGAAGTATTAATCTTGGTGTAGTCGAGTATTCAAATAGCGAGGTAGCCGGCCTGTATGATTGTTCTGTTCATTACCTGCAAGAAAACTACATTTATATACAACTAAAAAATGTAACTGAAGCAGAAAGTAAAATTAAAGAAAGAACTTCTCTTTCTGCCAAAAAAAACTGAGTTAAAACATTTTTCGATTACAATTATCTGGCGTTTGATTTCAAAAGCATCCAGGAAGTTCGATTTATACATAAACTGGTCGATAAAGGAACTAAGGGGTGTAAAATGGAAAAGATTTTATGACAGGAGTAGAATATTACCAGTTTGCATCAGTACAGGCACCTAACTCCATCCGTATTCCAACCTTATTTAGCACTGACGCGCACCCGATTTCACACTGTAATAATATCGGGCCCAAATAGTCTGCTATTTCATCACATATTGTTTATATTTAGGTCAAACCCAAAACAAGTATGAAAATTACTAACGTAATGATTACCGGTACAGGGAGTTTTGTGCCTAAAAATGTCGTAACCAATGAGGATTTTTCCAAACATAAATTCTACGATACCGGTGGAGCTCCCTTCACGGCTTCTCATGAAGAAATTGCAGAAAAGTTCAAGGCGATTACGGGTATTCAGGAACGACGTTATGCCGATGCAAACATGGTAGCTTCAGATCTTGGTGTCATTGCGAGTAGAAAAGCCATTGAAGATGCCGAAATTGATAAAGAAAGTATCGATCAAATCATTCTGGCTCACAATTTTGGTGACGTACCCTCCGGTACGATTCAGACAGATATCCTACCAAGCCTGGCATCTCGTGTAAAACAAGGCTTAGGTATTACCAATCCAAATTGTGTTGCCTATGATATCTTATTTGGTTGCCCGGGATGGATTCAGGGAATCATTCAGGCCACAGCTTATATCCGATCTGGAATGGCGAAACGCTGCCTGGTCGTGGCCACCGAAACCTTATCTCGAGTTCTCGACATGCACGACAGAGATTCTATGATTTTTGCCGATGGTGCAGGGGCTTGTATTGTTGAAGCGGTAGAAGGTGATAAACAGGAAGGCATCATCGGAATGGAAATGGGGACATGGGCTGAAGAAGAGACGTACTTCTTGTACATGGGTGATAGTAATACTGCAGATGCTGATCCGAAAGTGCGCTACATCAAAATGAACGGTCGCAAAATATATGAATTTGCACTAACAAAGGTGCCAAAAGCTATGAAAGCCTGCTTGGATAAGGCGGGAGCTCATATCCATGACGTGAAAAAGGTTTTGATTCATCAGGCCAATGAAAAAATGGATCGAGAAATCATCAAACGATTATTTCGTTTGTATCGCGACCGAAATATCCCAGATGATATTATGCCGATGAGTATTCACAAACTCGGAAATAGTTCGGTGGCAACCGTTCCTACCCTTTTAGATCAAATTCGAAGAGGCACCTCCGAAGAGCATCATGAAATTCACAAAGGTGATTTAATCCTAATGGCATCTGTTGGAGCTGGAATGAATGTCAACGCCATTGCCTATCGATATTAAAGCCTGCAAAACCTACCCAGTTAAAATAATTAGCCGATATTTCGCTTGTGAAGCAAGTCGTCATTTTCCAGTAATATGACTATTTTCTATTTTTGCACTCTTAGTTTATCAATTTCATCTAATGAGCATTAATTTAGAGGAGTATTCGTACGAATTACCCGAGCCCAAAATAGCCTTGCATCCGCCTAAAGATCGCGGAACATCTAAATTATTGGTCTATAATAAAGGAATGATTCAACACCATCAATTTGGTGATATTTCATCGCAATTACCCAAAGATACGACCCTTGTTTTTAATGACACAAAAGTGATTCCAGCGCGAATCATAATGCACAAGGATACGGGCGCACAAATTGAAATATTTTTATTGGAACCGCTCACTCCTTCAACAACGCATGAAGTGGTAATGGCTTCCAAAAATGAGTGCAGCTGGAAATGCATGATTGGAAATGCCAGAAAGTGGAAAGAGCAGACAACGCTGTCGCATCCTACATTGGATTTTACCGCTACCCGAATCGGAAAAAGTGAAGTCTTATTCGAATGGAAAGAAGGTGAATTTAGTGAGCTTCTCGAGGAAATCGGAAAGATTCCGTTACCACCATACATCCACAGAGATGTGGAAGACAACGATGAGGATCGCTATCAAACCGTTTACTCTAAAATGGACGGTGCGGTCGCTGCTCCAACTGCAGGATTGCATTTTACTGAAGAAATAATTGCGGATTTATGCAAAAAAGGAGTGCGTACCGAATATCTAACCCTACATGTTTCAGCAGGGACCTTTCAGCCTATAAAAACGGATGATATCACCAAGCATCCGATGCACAACGAGCAGGTATGGATTCAGAAGGAAACCATCGAGTCGCTGATCTCCTCCACGCAAATCATTGCGGTAGGTACAACTTCGATGCGAACACTAGAAAGTTTGTATTGGTTCGGCGTTCGTTTAGAGAATGGGTTGGATGATTTCTACATCAAACAAACAGATCCGTATACATTGGATACAATTGAAACCAAAAAGTCCTTAGAAAATGTGCTTCTTCATATGGAAGAAAGGAACGCAGCTGTACTGGCTGGGCAAACCGAAATCTTCTTATATCCGGGTTATGAATTTAAGGTTTGTGACGGACTAATTACCAATTACCACATGCCGAACTCAACTTTGGTCTTATTAGTTGCGGCATTTATTGGAGAAGACTGGAGAAAGGTATACAAAGAGGCGTTGGATAACGATTACAAATTCTTGAGTTACGGCGATAGTTCTTTGCTAATTCCATAATTGAAGACCATTAACGAACAAGAATACATATTTACCTCGAAACGTCTAGGATTTCGCAACTGGAAAACATCAGATCTACCGATGTTTACAGAAATGAATGCCCATACCGAGGTAATGCGCCATTTTCCAAAACCCTTGACTCGAGAAGAATCATTAGGTTTCTTTTCACGCCTCAACAGTCATTTTGATGATCAAGGATATACGTACTTTGCAGTAGAGCTTCTTGATTCGAACGAATGGATTGGATTTATTGGATT
>JALQZD010000219.1 GCA_023258495.1 Polaribacter sp. | reverse complement strand
TAAAAGGTAAGCAGTTGTTTCTGAGTAAAATAATCGATAAATAGATTTCCAATATAATGCAAGGCAATCATATTAAATAACAGATGTAAAAATCCGCCATGTAGAAATCCGTAGGTTAGAATAGACCATGGTTTTGTGAACCAAACATCCAGTTCGCTATCTAATGAAAACCAATTTGTTAAGAAATTTCCTTCACTTCGATACAGACCAGAAAAAACAGAAATCAATAAGGTGATAACGAAAATACCAACATTGATATAGATTAGTTTTTGAACGATACTTCCTTGCTGATATCTCAATTTTAAATCGTCAATAATACTCATAGAATTAATAGACTTTAAATTGATTTTTCTGCCAGTACCAGGCAATAATAAATCCGATAAAGGCTCCGCCTATGTGGGCGAAATGCGCAATATTTCCAACCGAATATCTCGTCATTCCGAAGAATAAATCAAATGCAATTAAGGCTGGAATAAAATATTTTGCTGCAATCGGAATGGGCAGAAATATCAAGGCCAGCTTCGCTTCTTTAAAATATAATCCGAAGGCAACCAAAACACCATAAATCGCTCCAGATGCACCAACAGCAGGCGTATTATACAACCGTATAATTTTATTGAATTGATCCTGTGAGATTGAATTTACCACTCTAGGATCTGATGTGCTTCCACTTTCTAAAATGGCAACAATTTCGCTATTATTCAATCCTAGATTCACAAAAATATCATACAACCCATTGAATTGATAATAATTCACCAGGGTGTAAATGAGTCCGGCTCCAATTCCGGCAGAAAAGTAAAAGAAGATAAATTTCTTTTTACCCCATATTTGTTCCAAAGGGGTTCCGAATGCCCATAGGCCATACATATTGAATAAGATATGCGCGAAAGAACCATGCATAAACATATGGGTGGCATATTGCCAAAATCCGAAATGGCTATTCTCAGGAAAATGAAGTGCTAGGATATTGGTAAGATCGACCTGTGTAAATTGCAATCCGAAAAATACGATTGCATTAATAATAATTAAGTGTTTTATAGTGTCTGTTAATCGAATCATTACTTGTTAAATAATATATCTATTTCTTCTAAGCCTATTGTTTTAAAAGTTAACTTTCCAAATGGCGAAATATTTGGATCCTTGCATGAAAATAAGTTGTTTACAATACTTTCGCGCTCTTTACTATTAAGTTGAACTCCCGTTTTAATGGAAAGAGATTTCGCAAATGATTTGGCCATAAAATCAAACGTACTAAAGCTAGAATCTGGAATTTCCAAACTTATATTTTGAAGTAATTCATCAAAAACTATTCCTATTTTACTCTCTGTCATTAGTGATGGAATCCCATTAATCACAATGGATTCATCGGTGATTTTATCGAATGAGAATCCAACATTTTCCAACTCATTCTGAATACCTAATAACATGGTAATATCCTGTTTAGATAACGAAAAACTTAACGGAAATAAAAGCTGTTGTGAGTTCGCTTCATTCATTGTCATGGTTTCCAGGTATTCTTCGTATAGAATACGTTGATGAGCCGCCGCCTGATGAATTAAAACGATTCCCGATTTAATAGAACTTACAATGTATTTCTTTTGAATTTGAAATGTCGTACTGTTTGAACTTTCAAAATCTTCTTCTCCAAAAAGTTCGTGTTCCGAATTATAATTTTCCGAGTTCGATTCTCTTAGAATTGGATTCGAATCAATTTTTAAACTTTCAGATCGTTGGAAAGGAAAATGAATTTCACTTTGTTTCTGATCTGAAAAAGGATTGAAACCGGGGTCAATTTCTATTTTAGGTAGGCTGTCTAATGCAGATTTGCTTTGGTAATGATAAGGTGTGTCCAGATTCGCATCACGATTAAAATCCAATATAGGCGCTATGTTATACTGACCTAAGCTATGTTTAACTGTTGCTCTGAGCATCGCATATAATGCCTTTTCATTATCGAATTTAATTTCGGTTTTAGTGGGATGAATATTGATATCGATACTTTGTTTCGGTACGTCTAAATACAAAAAGTAGGAGGGATGCATATTGGATT
>JALQZD010000188.1 GCA_023258495.1 Polaribacter sp. | reverse complement strand
AGCCGGTGACCAGGGAATGATGTTCGGCTATGCAACCAATGAAACCGATAATTATATGCCACTAGCCTTAGAATTATCACACCGTCTATTATTAGAATTAGCCGCGCTTCGAAGAGAATATAAAGACATCACTTATTTGCGTCCAGATGCGAAGAGTCAGGTGACCATTGAATATTCTGATGATAACAAACCACTTCGTATTGAGGCTATTGTCGTTTCAACGCAACATGACGACTTTGGTAACGATGAGGACATGTTAGCACAAATCAGAAAAGACATCAAAGAAATTCTGATTCCAAGAGTGAAAGTAAAATTAGCACCCGAAATTCAGGCCTTATTCAAAGATGATATCAAGTACCATATCAATCCGACTGGAAAATTCGTAATCGGAGGGCCACACGGCGATACAGGTTTGACAGGTCGTAAAATTATTGTTGATACGTATGGCGGAAAAGGAGCACACGGTGGTGGTGCCTTTTCTGGGAAAGATCCAAGTAAGGTAGATCGATCGGCGGCATATGCCACAAGACATATTGCAAAAAACTTAGTAGCAGCCGGTGTTGCTGATGAGATTTTAGTGCAGGTTTCGTATGCGATTGGAGTCGTTGAACCTGTTGGTTTCTTTATCAATACCTACGGTACCGCCAAAGTGGATTTAACGGATGGTGAAATTGCTGCTAAAGTATCTGAATTGTTTGATTTACGGCCGCATGCCATTGAACAGCGATTAAAATTGCGTACGCCAATGTATAGTGAAACAGCTGCCTATGGCCATATGGGAAGAACAAACAGAACCGTTTCTAAAACCTTCACCTTACCGAATGGTGAAAGCAAAACCCAGGAGGTAGAATTATTTACATGGGAAAAACTGGATCGCATACAAGACATTCAAAATACCTTTGATATCTTGTCTTAAGGGCATAAAATGTTAACTGATATTTAACAATTGAATATTGTACTTTAGACCACTACTAACCTGACATATGAAAAATCTAATTTTTCTATTTCTTTTTGTGGGTAGTGTTTTTCAGGCCCAGGTCAATAAGAAATCTGTTTATGTTAAATACACACAAGACGACATCACCATCGATGCTACACTCGATGAAAAGGCTTGGTCTTTAGCGGAGCCAGCAAAAGACTTCTATAACTATTTTCCAAGTGATACCACTCTAGCAAAAGCCCAAACTGAAATCCGTTTTTTATTTGATGATGAGAACCTCTATGTAGGAATTAAAGTATATGCTGCGGGAAACGATTATATTGTTCCTTCTTTACGGCGAGATTTTAGGGCAAGTGGTAACGATAATATCACCTTGCTATTTGACACTTTTAATGATGCCACCAATGCCTTTGTATTTGGTTCTAATCCTATGGGAGTTAAACGGGAAATCCTATTGGCGGGAGGAGGCAACGATGTATCTGGTTTTAATATAGCCTGGGACGCCAAGTGGTTCGCTGAATCCAAAATTCACGACAACTACTATATTTTAGAATGGGCGATTCCCTTGTATGCCTTTAAATATCGGGAAGGTGAGACACAATGGCGTTTTAACAGCTACCACTTCGATACGCAAACCAATGAGCGAAACACCTGGATTAATATTCCGCAAAACCAACCCATTTTCAGTTTGGCCTATATGGGGGACATGATTTTTGAAAAACCGCTAGGCAAATCAAAATCACCCATTTGGGTAGCGCCATTTGTGAACGGGTTTAGCGGTAAAGATTACGAGTCTAATCAAGCAAATAATTCCTTCTCTTTTGGTGGTGATGCCAGATTAACCGTAGGGAATAGCATGAACTTGGATTTAACAGTCAACCCCGATTTTTCTCAGGTAGAGGTTGATCAGCAAGTCACAAATTTAACGCGATTTGAGATTGGCTTACCTGAAAGAAGACAGTTCTTTATTGAAAATAGTGACCTCTTCGGTGACTTCGGAGATGATCGTGATTCGAATCCATTTTTTTCTAGGAGAATAGGAATTGCCAAAAATAAAGACGGTGAAACTATAGAAAACAAGATCATTGCAGGAGCCCGATTGAGTGGTAAACTCAACAATAATTTACGGGTTGGTTTATTAAACTTGCAAACTCAGGAAGATCTTGAGAATGAGATTCCATCGGTCAATAACATGGTGATTTCTTTGCAACAAAAAGTATTCAGCAGGTCGAATTTAAACTTTCTTTTTATCAATAAACAGGCGACCAAAGAATACGCCTTTTTAGCACCTGAAGATCGGTATAATCGCGTGGTGGGTTTAGATTATCGATTGGCCAGCGCAGATAATACCTGGAGTGGTCGGTATTTCTTTCACAAATCCTTTTCACCAGGAGTATCTTCCAAAGATTTCACTGCCGGATTTAACACCGCCTTCAATAATCGACGATGGGGCATTCGATTGAGTGGTGTATTTGTAGGTGATAACTACAGATCTGATCTCGGATTTATTCGCCGTACCGATATTTTTAAAGCAAATCCACAATTTGAAG
>JALQZD010000170.1 GCA_023258495.1 Polaribacter sp. | reverse complement strand
CCCAAAAAGTGATTTGTTAGAAGCCATTATCAAAGCAGGTAAAGCGCGTTTGCGTCCGGTTTTATTAACTGCAATTACTACGATTTTGGGATTGATTCCATTAGCCATTGGATTAAACATCAACTTTTTTACACTTGTTAGTGAATTTGACGCGAATATATACGTTGGGGGAGATAATGTAATTTTCTGGGGACCGTTGGCAAAAACGGTGATTTATGGTTTATTCGTGGCAACCTTCTTAACGCTCATTGTTGTGCCAATTATGTTCTATTTGGTCACACGATTTAAAATGTGGTTACAAACAAAAATGAGCCCGTCTACTACTTCTGTTGATTTACAAACGGCTGGAGAAGTAGTTACGTCATAATTTAATAGTTTACAATTAGAAAAGGCTCGCAAATTGCGAGCCTTTTTGTATTTTCAATTTATGAATTCCAAACCCTCATTTACGGTAGACGAAATCAAAAAAAAATTAGAATACTACTGTGTCTATCAGGATCGTTGTCATAAAGATGTAGAAGACAAATTGAAAGATTTTTTTCTGATTCCAGAAGCTAAAGAGGAAATCATCATTCACCTGATTCAGGAAAATTATTTGAATGAAGAACGATTTGCAAAGAGTTTCGTTAGAGGAAAACACAATATCAAAAAATGGGGCAGAAATCGAATCGTGAAAGAATTGGAATTCAAACAAATTTCTGCTTACAACATTAAAAAGGGACTTCAAGAGATTGAGGAATCAGCCTACTATTCTAACCTTCTGAATCTAGCCGAAAAAAAGAATGGATTACTCAAAGAATCGAATCTGTATCAACGAAAACAAAAGTTGAAAAATTTCTTGTTCCAAAAAGGTTACGAATACAACCTCATCGCTAAAGCCGTTGAAGAAATCCTTAATTAGATACTTATCTTATTTCAAGAAATTGGACTGAAAAACAGAATCGCGTTCTTTAGTAGCAGCAATCACTTTTTGAATGTCATCATTCGGAATGGTAAGCGATAAAACATAGTGTTTAATTTTCCAATCTGTCTCCGATTTTACAACAACTCCTGATCCTCTGCAAGTGCCCATCCAGGTTTTCAATAGTTCATCAAACCAAACGACATCTCTATCGGAATTCATATATACATTTCGTTCCAAGACTCTGAAATCCCATGCTTTGCCATTATCGAAATAGGGCTTACTAAAGGCTTCAAATTCTGACTTAGTCCAGTTTTCTGAAGCATCAGTTCCAATAAAAATCGAAATGCTATCCATCTTACCGAAATAGTTATCATAGTTCGCCTCGGATGCCGCTTTATGCCAATCGTCTAGTAAGGAATGAACATCTATTTTTACTTCGGATTCAGTCGGAATAGAAACAGGTTGGCAGGACATAATACCCACAAATAATAAAAGTGCTAGGATTCGCATAATGTGTATTTTTAAATGATTCGAAAGTCGAACAAATTAGTTCTTTCCTTTCTTATTTTTTCTATTCTGTAACTCCTTTTCAAGGATTATCTCTTCCAAATTTCGAGAAATCGTCTTTTTAGAAATGCTATCCATCTTAGTCGAATCCAATCCAATCGCGTTCATATCAATTTCAATTTCGTCCTCAAAACGTTTCTTCGAAAGAATACTTATAAATCTGGAATTGATACTCGAAAAAGAAAGCAGGATTTTCTCGTTTTCCTGAATTACAGCATCTGCCGTAATCGCAGGAATAAATGTCATATCTGCCAATCGTAAGGTTTGATTGTAAAGAATATTAAATCGAGCTCGAATTGGCGGAACATCGAAAATTTCGGGGATATTTTTACTGAATTTGGCTGATTTTACTAAATCTCTTAATTCTAAAGCATTACTTAAAATTTCCTCTGGTGTAGCATTGGTAAAGCGATTCATAAATCCATTCAAACTGCGGTAAGACTCCCACTTTTCCACTTCTTTTTCAATATCCGAAGTGATGACCACAAATGATTTGAATTGTACCTTGGTTTTAAATTCTGTTGGCTTTTCTTGAAGCGCCCCATCAGATGTATCGGCATTTCCACAACCAACAGTCAATGTAAAAATTAGAAATAGTAAGATGTACCTTGCCATATACTGTAATAACTACAGCTAAATTAAAAATTATAACTCGAAACCGATATTAACTCCTAATTTATTGGCAATAATTTTAGTAATTCTAGACTTGATTTCCGGAATTTTAACGCTTTCCAACACCGTATTTGCAAAGGCATACATCAATAAGCCTCTCGCTTCTTTAATTGGAATACCACGTTGTTGCATGTAGAATAAAGCTTGCTCATCTAACTGACCAATGGTACATCCATGAGAACATCTTACATCATCAGCAAAAATTTCTAACTGAGGTTTCGCATTAATCGTTGCTTTATCACTCACCAAAACGTTGTTGTTTTGCTGATATGCATTTGTCTTTTGAGCTTCTTTTTCTACAACTACCTTTCCGTTGAAAACACCTGTTGATCTCTCATTATAAATTCCTTTATAATCTTGATGACTTTCACAATTGGGTTCGATATGATGCACCAAGGTATGGTGATCTACGTGTTGTTTTCCTTCAAGAATCGTAATTCCTTTAAGAATAGAATTGATATGTTCTCCTTTTTGATAGAAATTCAAGTTATTTCTGGTGATTTTTCCACCAAAAGAGAAGGTGTGAACGCTAACCGTGCTTTCCGATTTTTGTTCGATGTACGTATTATCTACTAACGAAGCAGTAACCTCGTCATTTTGAATCTTGTAATAATCAACTGTAGCATGTCTGTCTGCGAACACTTCAGTAACCGAATTGGTTAGTATAGCGTTTTTCGTCAAACTCTGGTGGCGCTCAATAATTTGCACATGTGCATTTTGCTCTGCTACAATCAAATTTCTTGGCTGAATCATTGTTGCCGCTTCAGAGCCCGTTGTAAAATTGATAATCTGAATTGGTTTTTCAACCTCTGTGTTTTTAGGGATATAGATATATGCTCCTTCTTTGGCAAACGCTGTATTTAAGCTCGTCAAGTTATCTTGCTTCGCAACATTATTAAAATAATTTTCAATAACTGGCTTGTACTTCGGTTTTGTCAATGCCGATGACATCAAGCAAACATCAAAAGCTTCGTGGGTAGTTTCCGATAAGAAGGAACTGTATTTTCCATCCACGAAAACCACCTTATAGGTATCGATATCATGAATGAAATACTTCTTAACATCAGCTAAATTAACAGCAACTTCCTTACTTGGGAATAAACTGTAATCTTCGTTCAATACTGAATTTAGGGATGTGTACTTCCACGCTTCTAATTTCTTGGTAGGAAATCCTAAATCTTCAAAATTTTGAAACGCCTCTGAACGGATTTTATGAACATTAGAGTTCATGTTTACCTTATCCTCAAAAGCTACATAAGAAGAAACTATTTTATCTTTTAAATCCATGTTTTGCTTTTAAGAAATCAACTCTTCTTTAATCCAATCGTATCCTTTTGCTTCTAATTCTAAAGCTAAAGAAGCATCTCCACTTTTTACAATTTTACCGTCGTGTAAAACATGCACAAAATCTGGAACGATATACTCTAATAGTCTCTGGTAATGAGTAATAATGATAAAAGCATTATCATCAGACTTCAAGGTATTTACCCCGTTGGCCACAACTTTTAACGCATCGATATCCAATCCAGAATCTGTCTCGTCAAGAATCGCCAATTTAGGCGCTAACATGGCCATTTGGAAAATCTCATTTCGCTTCTTCTCTCCTCCAGAAAAACCTTCATTTAATGATCTCGACAAGAATTTACGGTCAATGTTTAATAAGTTTGATTTTTCACGAATCATATTCAACATGTCTTTAGCAGGCATGTCTTCTAATCCTTTCGCTTTTCTCGTCTCGTTAATTGCAGTTTTGATGAAGTTCGTTACCGTTACTCCAGGAATCTCAACTGGATATTGGAATGATAAGAAAATTCCCTCATGCGCTCTTTCTTCAGGAGCTAATTCGCTAATATCTTCACCTTCTAACTCGATAGTTCCGTGAGTTACTTCATAGTCTTCACGGCCAGCAATCACAGAAGCCATGGTACTTTTCCCGGCACCATTTGGTCCCATTATCGCGTGTACTTCTCCCGGTTTTACTTCTAGGTTTAATCCTTTTAAAATTTCTTTACCGTCTATTTCTGCAGCTAAGTTGTTAATTTTTAACATGACTGTTCTTTACTTTTTCTGGAGTAATTCCTTTTGTTCTTGTTTGTTTTTATCCTACAGATCCTTCTAAACTGATCTCTAATAATTTTTGTGCTTCTACAGCAAATTCCATTGGAAGCTTATTCAATACTTCCTTACTAAAACCATTTACAATTAACGCAATGGCCTTTTCGGTATCAATTCCTCTCTGGTTACAGTAGAACAATTGATCTTCACCAATTTTACTGGTAGTTGCTTCATGCTCGATTTGAGCTGTTTTATTCTTGGCTTCAATGTATGGGAAGGTGTGTGCACCACATTCATTTCCCATTAACAAAGAATCACACTGCGAGAAGTTTCTGGCATTTTCTGCTCTGGAGTTGATTTGTACCAATCCGCGATATGAATTTTGCGATTTCCCTGCAGAAATACCCTTCGAAATAATAGTCGATTTGGTATTCTTACCCAGGTGAATCATCTTGGTTCCTGTATCGGCCTGTTGGAAATTATTGGTTACCGCAATGGAATAAAATTCTCCTACTGAATTATTTCCTTTTAATACACAACTTGGGTATTTCCAAGTTACTGCAGATCCGGTTTCAACTTGTGTCCAAGAGATTTTGGCATTCGTTTCGCACAAACCTCTTTTAGTTACGAAGTTGAAAACTCCACCTTTACCTTTACTATCACCAGGGAACCAGTTTTGAACCGTTGAGTATTTAATTTCTGCATTGTCTAATGCAATCAATTCTACAACCGCTGCGTGTAATTGGTTTTCATCTCTTTGCGGAGCTGTACATCCTTCTAAATAAGAAACATAGCTCGATTCGTCTGCAACAACTAATGTTCTCTCGAACTGTCCTGTACCACTCTCATTGATACGGAAATACGTTGACAATTCCATAGGACATTTTACTCCTTTCGGAATATAGCAGAAACTACCATCTGAGAAGACCGCTGAATTT
>JALQZD010000125.1 GCA_023258495.1 Polaribacter sp. | reverse complement strand
CGTTTGGGAATATCAACAAAAGAAGATATGCCAACCACTTTTTGTGACGATTTTTCCTTCTTAAATAATAATAGTTGCTCTTCGACTTCAGTATTAGATTGGGAAATCCAATTCACTTCAACGCGGTATTCGTAATTCCTTTCATGTAATATTCGAGCCCCAAAAGCGGATAGTTTCAATACGGCTGGGCCACTTAACCCCCAGTGCGTAATTAATAATGGTCCACTTGCTTCAAGCGAAGTATTTTTTAGTTGAACCCTTGCATTAGGTACCGAAACACCGGGTAAATTAATGATTCGTTCATCTTTGATATTGAATGTAAACAGCGAAGGAACCGGACTTATAATGGTGTGATTTAATTTGTCTAACAACTTCCATCCTTGTTTGCTGCTTCCAGTCGTATACACAACAGCCTCACATTGAAATTCATTAGTTTTCGTTTGGACCATCCAACCCTTTTCAGATTTATTCAAAGCCGTGACAAATTGATTTTTTAAAATCTCAATATCCAATTGTTCGGCCTTTCTCAAAAAACAATCAATAATAGTTTGCGACGAATTCGATTCTGGGAATACACGTCCATCAGCTTCTATTTTTAAAGATATTCCATTCTGTTCGAACCATTCGAAAGTATCACCTGTCATGAAGGTATGAAAGGGCCCCAACAATTCTTTTTCACCTCTTGGGTAATACGAAGTTAATTCCTTCGGATCAAAACAGGCATGAGTCACATTGCAACGACCTCCTCCAGAAATCTTTACTTTTTGCAATACCTCATTGCCTTTTTCGAGAATAGTAATTTGTAAATCAGGATTCTTTTCTTTTGCATTTATGGCAGCAAAAAATCCAGCTGCTCCTCCACCTATAACAATGAGCCGGTTCATATAATCATTTCTGAATATGGGATAATTGTTTTATACCCTTTACAACTGAAATAATCGGGAGTATGTTCATTCCCTGTGACCAAAACAAAATCACCACCCCATCCGCCAAGACTTTTAACAGACCCGAAGTAATCTTGAAAGTATACATCTTTAACCTTCGGAATCTCTAAAATTCCCGAAATAATATCTTCATGTTCGTCTATGTACCGTTCAAATCGTTTCAGTTTAGAAGTGCTGGTGATGGATTTGGTCAGCGCATTAATCGCTTTCATTTCTTTTGCAAGATCGCCTCGCTTTTCATGAAATAAATGGATGGATTCTCTACTATTTTGTTTCTTGTTGAGGTAAACAAAGAACAAGTTATCTGCAAATTTAGGTGCAAATTTTACGGTTTTTACAATTGGCAAACCTTCTTCCAAACGATACCAAATAGGCGAATTGTACTGAGCACAAGCGATATCATAACCACTTCCTTTAAACGCATTTTTTAGCAATGTATAGGCATTTACCTTAGCCCAAGATGCAATGTTGTTGATTAAAGTTGATGAACTTCCCAATCCCCAATTCCTAGGAAACGATAAATGGGTTTTTACGCGAAATCCGCCTTTGCCAGATAGAAAATTCGGATTTAATTTTTGTGCTTCATAAAGGATGATTTGGAGCACTTCTGCAATCATTTCTTTATTCCCTTCGACGCTCGATATAAAAGTTGTTGAAGCTATTTGAAGTTTCGGAAGACTAAATACGGCTTCGAACCAACATTGCTTCTGATGATCAAAACTAGCCCAAATAAGTTCAGGATCCGAAATGGATTCTACTGATAAGTCCTGACCAAATTTGGTTGGAAGTGCCAGAGCTGTTGCCCCTTCTAAAACGAGGTACTCGGCAGTAAGTAATAATTTCCCATTCGAATAATAGCGCATTATAGCAATCCAAATTGTTTAAAGTGATGTGTGAAGTGTTTGGCATGAAACTTTATCCAATACTCATAATTCAAAGGTCCAAAAAACGGATGCACCACAATTAAATCTTTATTTGATTTGAATACTGAATCAAAAGTTTTTACTTGTTGTATGAGATCATCAATCGCTTTTTGCAAAGAATCAAATTTCACCGGAATCGGATCTTCTGATAAAAAACTTGCTTTGAATCCGATTTGCAGCTCCCCATCCGTATCTAAAAACGGCTTTCTTCGAGCAGCTTTATCGTCTTCTACGAAAGCATTTACTCTCCAGTTCTGGTTGGAAATCTGCACTACATTGCTCAAATGCTCAATCATTTGCTGCGGATTCATTTGTCCAAACAAAGCCTTTTTGTCATCGGATAAATTCGATAATAAACTACGAACCTCATCTTCATTTTGAAATTGAACCCATGATTTTGGAATTGTATTACGAATGGAAGCTAAGTAATCTAATACGGCACTATGTGATACGGTTTTAGAGGCAAAATGTCGACTGACGTTTTGCTTCTCTTCTTCGGTCGCATGATTTTGATTTAAGATATTCATCAAATGCATTTTCATATGCCCATGCTGAATACCTTTTGTGGTTAATGCTCGTAAAGCTGCAAAATTCTGTGCTAATCCGGCTGCAGCAATAATTTGCATTAGCTCTTGAGCATTTGGTTTATCTAAAATTTCGAGTGATAATTTCGCAAGCGGATGTAATGCTGTGAGTCCACCAACGGTTCCTATGGCCATAGGAATATCCATCCAAAATCTGAAAATTCCATCATCAATAGAGCAATGAGATAAACTCGAATATTGTCCGTTTCTTGAGGCATAAGCATGGATTCCAGCTTCTACAGCTCTAAAGTCATTTCCGGTGGCTAGAATGACCGCATCGATTCCATTCATAATTCCCTTGTTATGGGTCACCGCACGATAGGGCTCTACCTCTGCAATTCGAACAGCCTGATAAAATTTTCGAGCAAACTGATGTGGATTCTCGATTTTTAAATCGTCAATTTTACAACTCACTTCTGCTCGAACTAAACACTCTGGAACATAATTCGACAGTATGCTCATCACAATCTCGATATCATCATTCTTAAATTTTTGAGCTATCGCTTCCAGACAAGAATTGATGAAGTTGGCACCCATGGAGTCTTTGGTCTCAAAAATCACCTCAATCTGATAGTAATTTTCAAGTTTAGATGTACAATCATTCAACTGCATATCTATAATTCCTCCGCCGCGCTTCTCCATATTCTTTGTAATGGAAGCCGTCGCTGCTCTTAATTCCGTACGATTTTCATCAAAATAGCTTTGCAAATCTGAAACTGGAAGCTGAGACATAAAATGAACATGTCCCACTTTTTTGGTAGAAATTACCCTGGTCTTAAATCCGCCTTTCAAACTCCAAAACTTAGCCGTAAGTGAGGCCGCCGCCACTACAGAGCTTTCTTCAATCACCATCGGGATGACATAATTCTTGCCATTGATGACAAAGTTGGGAGCAATTCCAAATGGCATGTAGTAATTGGTAATGGTATTTTCTATGAAATCGTCATGAAGTTTTTGGAGTGAATCATCTGCATTCCAGTATTGAGTTATAATTTCTTTTATTTCGGCCGGATTTTGAAAATGATTTTCGGCTAGCCAATCAATTTTCTGTTGTTTTGAAAATTTAGAAAATCCTGAAATGAGTTCGCTCATGAATAGTACCTATTTACAATAACAAATATAAAGGAAAGAATGCGAAAGTTAAATCGGTAAGACTCAAAGCTTTTGAGAAGAAATCAACAAAATTGGTCAGAAATTAACATGCCAATTTTAACATCAGAAATTGCACGAAAAGTAATAAAACGTAGTAATTTTTACTGATTTTTCCGTAAACTTGACAAACTTTTATTAAATCAAGATTTAATGAGAAAAATCAGCCTTCTTGCAGGCCTACTTCTTTTCTTACAGTGCAAGTCAACATCAGATGATAATCAAGGTAATTTTGGATCAAAAGAAATCACACTAGAAGAAATTTGGGGTGGCACATTCTCGACAGAACGCATGAACTCCTTGAATTCGATGAATGGTGATTTTTATTCGCTTTTGAATTACAACAGCGAAACAAAATCTTCATCCGTAGATAAATACAACTACGAAACACTGGAAAAAGTGGCAACCATAGTTGATGGTAAAGACTTAAAAGGATTGCAACGTTTTAGTTCTTACCGATTCAACACTGATGAAACAAAACTCATTCTTGGAACTAATTTTAAGCAAGTTTACAGAAGGTCATTTAAGGGCACCTATTATGCCTATGATATCGCATCAAAAAAATTGAAATTGATTGGAAATGAAATTCAGGAACCTACGTTTTCGCCAGACAATAAAAAAGTGGCCTACGCCAAAAACAATAATCTATACATCAAGAATTTAGCGACCAACTCAATCATACGAGTTACAAATGATGGTAAAACAAATAGCATCATTAATGGAACAACTGACTGGGTGTATGAAGAAGAATTTGGATTTGTTCGTGCTTTTGAATGGAGTCCAGATAGCCGCTATATTGCTTTTTTACGATTTGATGAATCAAATGTTCGTCAGTTTGAAATGGGTATCACAGGAAGTGAATTGTATCCTACAGAGCATGTTTTTAAATACCCAAAAGCAGGTGAAGACAACGCGAAGGTATCACTACACCTATACAATACAAGCTCTAGAAGCACTAAGAAAATTGAGCTAGGCGCTTACGAGTATATTGCAAGATTAAAATGGTCCAATGAAAATGATATCTTGATTGCAACTACTTTAAATCGTCATCAGAATGATTTGAAATTAAACGCAGTAAATGCTTTACGTTCAAGTTCTAGAGTTTTACTGAACGAGACGGACAAAGCCTATGTGGACATCCATGATAACCTGACCTTTTTAGCAGATAATAGTTTTATTTGGACTAGTGAAAAGGACGGATACAATCACATTTATCATTACGATAAAAACGGGAAGTTCATCAATCAGATTACCAAAGGCGATTGGGAAGTGACCCGCTATTACGGTTATAATGATAAAAAGAAAACCATTTACTATCAATCTGTTGAAAACGGTTCCATCAATAGAGGGGTTTACAGCATTGGTCTTGATGGATCGAACAAGAAATTATTGAGTAAGGAAGAAGGAATCAATACGGCATCCTTCAGTAAAAACTTAAATTACTTCATCAACAATCATAGTTCAGCAACCACTCCACCCGTATATGCTTTATATACGGCCGAAGGGGAAATGAAGAAAGTGATTATTGACAACCAGGCATTCAAGGATAAAATCAGTGCGTATAAAATCCGTCCAAAAGAATTTTCAACCATCAATATTAATGGGAATGTCCTTAATATGTGGATGATTAAGCCAGTTGATTTTGATGAAAATAAAGAATATCCATTATTAATGTTCCAATACTCAGGGCCGGGTTCACAGCAAGTTTCGAATCGATGGAATGGCGCAAATGATTATTGGCATCAAATGTTGGCCCAGCAAGGAATGATTGTCGCTTGTGTGGATGGTCGTGGTACCGGATTAAAAGGACGAGACTTCAAAAAAGTAACCTACAAAGAGTTAGGAAAATACGAAGTTGAAGATCAGATTGCAGCCGCTAAACAATTAGGAGAACTTCCGTATATCGATGCAAATAATATCGGTATTTGGGGCTGGTCTTATGGCGGATTCATGAGTACCAACTGTATCTTAAAAGGGAATGATGTTTTCTCAACTGCTATTGCGGTAGCACCGGTGACTTCTTGGCGTTTTTATGATACTGTTTATACAGAACGTTATATGAGAACTCCACAGGAAAACGCGAGTGGTTATGATGAAAATTCACCCATCAATTATGCAGATCGTTTAGAAGGAAAATACCTCTTAGTTCACGGTACAGGTGATGATAACGTTCACGCACAGAATACCATGCGAATGATCAATGCGTTAGTGGAGGCCAATAAGCAGTTTGATTTGGCCATTTATCCGGATCGGGCACATGGAATCCGCAGAGGTAAAAACACACGTTTACATCTGTTCAAAAAGATGACAACATTCATTCAAGACAACTTAATCAACAATACGAAAGAAGTAGAAATTAAAGGATAAATCAAGAATTATGAGCGATACAACAATCAAGCAAAAAGAACTTTTCGGACATCCAGTCGGACTCTATATTTTATTCTTCACAGAAATGTGGGAGCGTTTCTCATACTACGGAATGAGAGCCATTTTAGTGTTATACTTAGTAGCACAAACAGATATTGAAAATGCCGGTTTAGGCTGGACGAATGGTGAAGCCTTAGCCTTATACGGATGGTATACCATGCTCGTTTATGTGGCAGGGATTCCTGGCGGATGGATTGCCGATAAAATATTAGGTCAGAAGAAGGCTGTTCTTTATGGTGGAATATTACTTGTGATCGGTCATAGTGTTTTGGCGATTGAAGAACTTTGGGCATTTTATTCTGGTCTTGCATTCATCATTCTGGGTGTTGGAATGCTAAAACCAAACATCTCAACTATGGTGGGTGGATTGTACGCTCAGGGCGATATCAGAAGAGACAAAGGATTTACCATTTTCTACATCGGAATCAATTTAGGGGCTTTCCTTTCAAGTTTGATTGTAGGATATGTTGGGGAGGTTCACGGATGGCACTACGGATTCGGTTTAGCCGGCATCGGTATGGCGTTAGGACTTTTGCAGTATCTAGTTGGACAAAAATATTTAACACACGTAGGAAACTTTTTGGGTGCGTCAGAAAAAGCTGATGAACG
>JALQZD010000034.1 GCA_023258495.1 Polaribacter sp. | reverse complement strand
AGACAATTCTTTGAGTGCTAATACGTCAGATCCAGATGATGAAAATCTTCAAACTAAGATTAATAAAATAATAGAAAACGCACCTGAAAATACTTCCTATAATTTGATTACAAATTCAAATTCTTACGAAGATTTGAGTTATGAAAGTCTAAAAAAACTATTGGTTACGATCAAAACAGACACAAGACCTCAAAATTTAGATCGAATTTTATTAGAAAATAGTCAAAATCCTCTAAATAAAACCAACACTTTATATAAAAACATATTATTAACTGATTATCAAAACATTAATTACAATATGTTTACAAATGTAACAGGTGATTTTTATGCCATTAAGCCTCTAAAAAGTGATTTTTCAAATCTTTCAATTGACAGTTTAGCAATTTCTGACGCTCAATCTGAATACATAACACTAACCGCATTCATAAAAAATCAGGGACCTGAGAAAAACAATGTTCCGCTTGCCATTTACAACAATGAAAAACTATTAGCTAAACAGGTCTTTTCCATTCCTGAAAACGCCACTACTCCAATCAGTTTGTCACTTAAAAAAGAAGGTAGTTTCTCTGGAAAAATCGAAATCACTTTTAACGATACTTTTCTTTTTGACAATACTTTTTATTTTAGTTTAGGAGTATCAAAAAAAACAAGAGTTTTGAACATTGGGAAATCAGATGACTTCCTAAAAAAGATATATTCTGAAGACGAATTTGACTTTAAACAAACTTCTGTTTCTAATATAGATTACAATACGCTTTTAGAAAATGATTTGATTATCTGTAACGAATTAACATCGGTTTCAAAAACGCTTTTGGAACAATTAGAGGAATTTAAGAAGGATGATGGGACCTTAGTTGTTATTCCTTCCAAAGAATCCAGTTTTGATATTGAAAGGCAACTAGTTGGACAAAATGTTATACGTTCAATACAGAAATCGAATGACACCCTGAGAATATCAAGCCTACTTGCGAAGCATCCATTTTTTAAAAATGTTTTCTCGGATAAAGTCGATAATTTCGCGTCACCCTTTGTCAAAGAAGCATTTTTACTAAAATCTGGTTTCGTAAGCGGAATCGTGTCCTACGAGAATAATTATCCTTTTTTTGGAAATATAACAACGAATAGAAAAGTATATCTTTTTACCTCATCATTATCCAAATCAAATTCGAATTTTCGTAATTCTCCTCTAGTAGTAACGTTATTCTATACGATAGGCCAATTGAGTTTTAAACGACCCAAATTGTACTATTATATCAACGACGATGAAGTTATAGACTTGAAATTAAAACTTAAAAATGACGAAATCTTCAAGATTTCTTCAAGAAACAAGACGTTTATTCCCCTTCAAAGGGCATTTCAGAATAAAGTTGAATTGAACTTCGAAGATCATATTTTAAATTCGGGAATTCATCACGTAGTAAAAGAAAAGGATACCATTGCTACGCTGGCATTCAACAATCCGAAAAGTGAAAGTTCATCAATCTATTTGGATCCAAAAGTTTTTGAATATGCCACAAATCCAATAAAAATATTTGATTCAATTGAAGATTTATTTACATCAATTAAGGATTTTAATGAAGTTAATTGGCTTTCGAAATGGTTTATATCGCTGGCAATTGTATCTTTGTTGGCGGAAATTTTACTTTTAAAGTTCTTTAAAGTATGAACATTCTAATCAAATCCGCCGTAATCATTGACAGTTCTAGTCAATTCCACAGACAAAAGAAGGACATTTTAATTAGTAACGGCATTATCCACAAAATTGATAATTCTATTCAGGGTGGAGATAATTGTGAGATTATCGAAATCCCTAATTTACACATCTCCAATGGTTGGTTCGATAGTAGTGTTTGTTTCGGAGAACCTGGATTTGAAGAAAGAGAAACCATCAGTAATGGACTTGGAGCCGCTGCAAAGAGTGGATTCACAGCTGTAGCCGTTAATCCGAATACGAATCCAATTATAGATTCTAAATCGGGAGTTGAATTTTTGATCAACGCCTCGAGATTACATGCTACTACCTTACATCCGATAGGAGCTTTAACTAAGAACAGCGAAGGAAAAGAGATGACAGAAATGTACGACATGTCTAATTCTGGAGCCATTGCATTTGGCGATTACAAAAAAGCAACATCTAACGATAATCTCATGAAGATTGCGCTTCAATACGCACAGAATTTCGATGGATTAGTTCTTAGTTTTCCACAAAACGACTCAATATCCCATGGTGGAATCGCAAATGAAGGTGAAAATAGCACGAAGTTAGGTTTAAAAGGGAATCCAGCATTAGCAGAACATCTGCAAATCGTCAGAGATCTGTTTTTACTTGAATACACGGGTGGCAAATTACATATACCAACCATCAGCACTAAAAAATCAATTGAATTGATTGCAGAAGCTAAAAATAAAGGTTTGCAAGTAACTTGTAGTGTTGCCGTGCATAACTTTTTTCTTTCTGACGACGAATTACATGGATTTGACAGCAATTGCAAGGTAAATCCACCTTTGAGAACTAAGGACGACGTAGAAGCATTGCAAAATGCTGTAAGAAACGGATTAATCGATGCTATTACGACGGATCATAACCCTATTGACATCGAGCATAAAAAGGTAGAATTTAATCAGGCTATGTACGGATCTATCGGATTGGAATCGGCATTTGGTGCTTTGAATTCGATTTTCGAATTGGATGAAATTATTCCTTGTCTTACGAATAGAGCTCGAAAAGCATTTGGACTCCCCACTAATACGATAGAAACCGGAAACAAAGCAGAATTATCGCTTTTCTCCCCGTCTGGTGAATATGAATTTTCAACCGATCATATCCATTCCACATCAAAAAACAGTGTGTTTTTGGGTAAAACCTTAAAAGGAACGGTTTTTGGAATATGTAATGGATCGAAAGTAGTATTGAATTCGTAGATCTTCAGTTATTGTGAGTAGTTTACATTATCTAGTTAGAGAGCCAAAAGTTCCAACAGTAAATCCACCATTATTAGTTCTTTTACATGGATATGGAAGTAATGAACATGATTTGTTCTCCTTTGCCAGCGAATTACCAGAGGAATTACTAATTATTAGTGCGCAAGCTCCTTTTTCAATGGGTTTCGGAGGTTACGCATGGTATGCGATAAATTTTGATGATGTAAACGGTAAATTTTCAGACATTCCTCAAGCAAAAGAATCGATTCAGAAAATTCATGATTTTATGGATGACATTCAATCCAAATACAACACAAATCCGGAAAAAACATTTTTGTTAGGATTTAGTCAGGGTGCCATTCTTAGTTATGCATTGAGTTTTAATTTCCCCAATAAAATTCCGTACATCATTGCCCTAAGTGG
>JALQZD010000359.1 GCA_023258495.1 Polaribacter sp. | reverse complement strand
TCCATCCAGTTTGGCTGAGAGAAAGACTACCTGGCGAAGAATACTTTGATGTCGATACACACCAGCGATTATACGAACCCTCTTCAATTGATTTAAATCTTGAAATTAAAGCTGCTACTCTTTCTGATCATTTACTTAATATCGAATTCAATGACGGCGTAAAAGGCTCCTATAATATGGATGATCTTCTAATTGAAATGGATGATGAAAAAAATAAACGCGGCCCTTTGCCAAAACGAGTTTTATGGAATTCATCCTTAGGCCAATTTCCTGAGGCGCAGTTTGAAGAAGGAATGTCAGAAAAAAAATCTATGTATGATCTCTTAATTAATTTTTACAAATATGGATTTGTAATTATTAAGAATGTGCCAACTGAGGATAAATATCTTCTTAAATTCGTTAATTCCATCGGTCCTGTGAAAAATACAAATTTTGGAGAGTATTTTGATGTCATGTCCAAACCTAATCCAAATGACTTAGCTTATAAACCCATTGCATTACCTCCGCATACAGATAACCCGTATCGAAAACCCACCGCGCCTGGTATTCAATTTTTGCATTGCCTTCAAAATGAAGTGAGTGGAGGTTTTTCAACGCTTGTTGATGGGTTCGCGGTTGCGGAACATATCAAAAAACATGATCCTGAAGCGTTCCAATCTCTAACATCAACAAACCTTCGATATCAGTTTCAAGATAAAGATATTATTTTAGAAAACTGGGGCGAATTAATTGAACTCGATAATGATGGGGACTATAAACAGGTCCGCTATAGCACTCGTGTTGATTATGTCCCCCCACTGGATACAGAAAAACTTAATACCTTTTATCGTTCTCGAAAGTTATTAAGTGAGCTTTATTCAGCATCGGATTTTGAATTAAAATTTAAATTACAGCCAGGAGATATTATGATGTTTGATAATCATCGACTTTTACACGGTCGAACTGCCTACGACTCCAATGAAGGTATGCGTCATCTTCAAGGTTGTTATTTGGAGTTTGATGCCACGGATGGTAAGCTTCGCCACTTAGCTCGAAAGTTTAAGTAAATCTCAAATGGCCGAGTTAGATATTATCTCGGCAGAAGTATTTGCGTGTAAGTCAAACGCTCCTCAAATTATTTGGGCAAAAGATATGTCTCCCATGTTTGAGGCGAACATCATCGTCAAACTTATCACTGAATCCGGTATTGAGTGTGTAGGAGGGGTTTTGATTCCAACCGAACATCACTATGATCACTCCGTTGTAGAAGCCTGTCGAAATTTATTTCCTGAAATTTTAGGAAAAAATTTAGAACAACGATCGGAGTTAACTCAATTTATGTTAACTCGCTGTGTTCCCTTAAATCCCTTAGCTGTATCTTCTATTGATATTGCGATGTGGGACGGCTATGCCAAATCAATTAAAAAACCTCTGTGTGATATTTTAGGAAGAAAAAGAGATAGTATTGCTTCTTATGCCTCTACGCCACTTTTTCATAGCATCGATGAGTATGTAGATTTTGTAAAAAGTTTAGAAGCCCAACATTTTCATACTATAAAATTTCATACGTGGTGTGATATTGAATTTGATCTTCGCGTGGCAGCGACTCACGGAGATGTCATTAATACGCAGGTCACTTTCATGTCCGCGACCGAGTTTGAAAACCTCTTTGGTGGGCGTCGGTCTAATAATGTGGATGATACGCGAATTATTTTTCTCTTGGTT
>JALQZD010000328.1 GCA_023258495.1 Polaribacter sp. | reverse complement strand
ACCAGACCTTGAATTTTGGGTGAAAGACCGGGTTCGAACCGGCGACCTCCGGAACCACAATCCGGCGCTCTAACCAGCTGAGCTACAATCACCATTTATAAGCGGATGCAAATATAATTTATTTTCTATTTCTAGAAAATTTTATCATCTATTTTAATTGTTCTAATGATGAAATGACAAGTGCTTGATTCGTGGTGAATCCTTCAGCATATTCCACACCTGCCACTCTTCCGTAGTCTTTAGATCTGTAGATAACACTGTCTATAAAATTCTTTGATGAAATGGGTGTTTCAGGTTCCTTGCTATTAGGATCATAAAATTGTGATTTGTAGGCATAAATTGAATTCACCTTTTCATCCATAAAACCAGTTATATCAACATAAAAATCTGGAATTAAGGGCTGCCACTGGATGTAATGAAAAACATGTTTTGGTCGCCAAGCTTCCTGTTGAGTCCCGTTCATAGTAGTTTGAATTCTTCTCAAACCACTTAAAAAACAAGCATCAGACACTAAACTCGCTCCTTTTCCGTGATCAATATGTCGATCTTTCTCTGCATTGCACAAAACAATATCTGGTTGATATTTTCGTAATACCTGAATAATCTCCATTTGATGTGCTTCATCATTTACAAAAAATCCATCTCTAAAATTTAAATTTTCACGCACAGATACGCCTAAAACTTTTGCTGCATCTTTGGCTTCTAGATCTCTTATCTCAGCCGTTCCTCTGGTTCCAAGTTCTCCTCTTGTCAAATCAATGATTCCAACTTTTTTACCCAAAGCAACCTCTTTGGCTATTGTTCCACTGCATCCCAATTCAACGTCATCTGGGTGTGCCCCGAAGGCCAAAATATCTAATTTCATATTTAAACTCTATTTTTTTTATCGAGAATTCAAAGATACCTAAACTTTGATTTAAACTTCCTAATCTATTTCGATTTCGTATTAAAAAGTATCAATTGTAATGATTACAAAAATAAAGAAATCGTAATAATAACAAGGGTTTTCCGATTATCACTTATGTCATATTCTATGCACGAATATTGTAGTACGTTCTCTTTAAAATTCAACAATATAAATGACAATTACATGATTTATTTTCTCGATTACAAGGATACTCTTTGTCTGTGGTAGTTATGCTGCGGATGCTATTGCCCTTGTTTCTATGCTTCGTTTATTCCTTTTTTTGGTAAAATGTTAGTGTTTGGAGGCATGAATCGCTTGTTCGATATCTTCAATTAAATCCTCAACTTCTTCAATACCTGTCGAAAAACGAATCAATCCATTTCTAATTCCTCTTTCTAAGCGCTCCTCTTCAGATAGTAATGCGTGGGTAGTTTGTGCCGGGCTTACCGTGGTAGATTCTAAACCTGCTAAACTCATACTTGGTTTAATAAATTTTAAATTTCGTTGAAACACCATGGGATCAATTCCAGATTTCAATTCGAACGATAACATAGCACCAAACCCTTTCATTTGCTCCTTTGCGATATCATAACCTGGATGAGAAGGTAATCCAGGATAATAAACCGTATCAATATCCTTATTATCAGAAAGGTAAGTGGCCAATTTATGAGCAACTCTAGTTTGTTCTTTTACCCTCAAATTCAAGGTCTTTAAACTTCTTTCCAAAAGCCAAATCGTATACTCACTTAAATTTCCGCCGTAGTTGATAGAGGTAGCCCAAATTTGCTCGATATGCAAATTCGAAGCCGCAACTGCTCCAGCACATATATCAGAGTGACCACCCATATATTTTGTAGCAGAATGCGCGATAATATCGATACCAAAATCATGGGGATTCTGATTAATTGGAGACGCGAAGGTATTGTCTATCATGGTTAGAATACCATTGTTTTTTGCCAGCTCTGTAATCGCTCTTAAATCGGTAATTCCCAGTAACGGATTCGAAGGTGTTTCGATATAAATGATTTTCGTATTTTTTTGCAGCAAAGCCTTGAAATCATTGACATCATAGCTATCGGTAAAAGTGTATTCTATTCCGAATTTCTCGAATTCCTTTACCACAAAATTGAAAGTTCCGCCATAGATTACCTGTTGTAAAATTACGTGATCACCAGACTTCAAAAACGCCATCATACTATGACTAATCGCAGCCATACCCGAACTGAAAATCATTGCGTTTTCGGTATGTTCTAAGGTTGCAATTTTTTTAGCCAGCTGCTCCTGGTTAGGTGTGTTAAAATATCTTGGGTATCTCTTCACATCGACATCATCAAATGCGTAAGAAGTAGCTACAAAAATTGGTGACACCGCACCTTTAAATTGAGTATCCTCTACTTCTCCGGTATGAACACAAATGGAATTTAATCCGAGTTTTTTATTCTTCATAAAATGGAACTTAAAAGCGAGTTGTTTTTAAACCTGACTAAATTAAAAACTAAAAGTTATAAATCTTAAATTCTTTTATTGAAATTCAAATCTGTTGTTCAGGAACGTTTAAAATCAATATCTTCGTTCTATGGTTTCTATTCTTGTAATTGGTAATGGAAATGTAGCTTTTCACTTGGTAAAGCAGTTCAATGCTATTGATAAGATTGAATGTACCCAAATCTCGTCCAGAAAAATTGAATCTTTACCTTCTGCGGATGTGGCTATAATTGCGGTTTCTGATGATGCAATTGCCGAAGTATCCTCTCAAATTGACACCAATTTAGTCGTACATACCTCAGGTGGATCGCATCTAAATTCACTGAAAAACCCTAAAAACAAAGGCGTTTTTTATCCGCTTCAGAGTTTTTCAAAATCGAAGGAAGTAGATTTTAGTGAAATTCCAATATGTTTGGAGGCCGAGTCTGATTCAGATTATGACCTTTTAGAAAAAATAGCAAAATTGATTTCTTCAAAGGTCTATCGAATTGATTCAAAGCAACGGGAAATCATTCATGTTTCAGCCGTATTTGCTAACAACTTTAGCAATCACATGTTTTCAATTGCTGATGAAATTTGCGAATCGAATCAAATTCCTTTTAACATATTACATCCACTTATCAACGAAACCGTGAAAAAACTTTCAGATCTAGCTCCAAAAGAAGCCCAAACTGGCCCTGCGGTTCGAAACGATCAGGAAACCATAAAAAAACATTTACTTTTACTACCGGATAAATATCAATTAATCTATAAACGCTTAACAGAATCTATTCAGAATGAACATTAGTTACAAGCAATTATTACCAAATATTACAACCATTATCCTCGATGTGGATGGCGTTTTAACCAATGGTTATGTTACCATTATGCCAAATGGAGAATTGGTAAGAACTATGAATATTAAAGACGGATATGCCTTAAAAACTGCTGTGGATAAGGGATACCGCGTTTGTGTAATTTCTGGTGGGACCAATGAGGGTGTGCGCACGAGACTAGCGAATTTGGGAATTGAGGATATTTACTTAGGCGCTCATCAGAAGATAGAACAATGGAATCTGCTGAAGAAAAAATATAAGTTAGATGCATCCGAAGTACTTTATATGGGTGATGACATTCCAGACTTACCCGTACTGATGGAGGTTGGCCTACCCTGCTGTCCAAATGATGCCGCTCCAGAAATTCAGCAGATTAGTAAATATATTTCTTACAAAAAAGGCGGAGAGGGATGTGTAAGGGATGTATTGGAACAAATTATGAGGGTTCAAGGAAAATGGACAGAAGAAACAGAAGCTAACTTTGACTAAATCAAGATCATGAAAAAAATCATTCTACTTTTATTAATAACTATCAATTATACCGTAAATTCCCAAACTATTTTCGGAAAATGGCATTCTTTCAACGATGAAACACAAGAAATTGAATCAGTCATAGAAGTATACGAAAAAGACGGAAAAGCATTTGCTAAAATTATTGAAATCAAAAATCCAGATAGAAAAACAGCAGTTTGTGATATGTGCAAGGGATCAAATAAAGACAAACCAATTCTTGGTATGGAAATCCTTAGTGGTTTACAAATGAATGATGACGAATGGTCTGGCGGAAAAATTCTAGATCCTAAGAACGGTAAAGAATACAAATGCTACATCAAATTAGTAGAAGATAATAAATTGAAAATCAGAGGGTATATCGGATTTTCTTTATTAGGCAGAACCGCATACTGGCAACGAGCAGAATAATTTATTGCTTATCTTCTAACATCGGGACGAAAGCAAAATCACCCAATTCTTTTTTATCAAACTCAGTTGCAGATTTTCTGGTAAATAAAGTCATGATGTGTGTTTCATCACCCACCGGAATTAATAGCATTCCTCCTACTTTTAATTGCGCTAATAATGGTTTTGGAACGTAAGGCGCTCCAGCAGTCACAATAATTTTATCGAAAGGTGCTTTTTCGGCTAATCCTTTATATCCATCTCCAAAAATGAACCGTTTTGGTTTGTAACCAAGTTTCGGCAAAAATAAGGATGTCTTTTTGAATAATTCATGCTGACGTTCAATGGTATAAACTTCTGCATTCATTTCCAAAAGAACTGCAGTTTGATAACCAGAACCAGTTCCTATTTCAAGGATCCTATGATCTTTTTGAATGTTCAAGGTCTGACTTTGAAAAGCAACAGTATAGGGTTGAGATATCGTTTGATTCGCAGCTATTGGAAACGCCTTATCTTGATAGGCATGTGATTCAAAACTACTATCAATAAACAAATGTCTTGGAATTTTTCGAATAGCATTTAGCACCCCAATATCTTGAATTCCTTTACGTTCTAATACCTGAGCTAATTTGTTTCTTAATCCCTGATGTTTCGAAGTATCCCTCAAACTGAACCAATTTTGAACAGCTTAAAAGTACTAATAAATTAAAAGGAAAACCTATAAAATTGTATCTTTGTTCATCAAGATTTTAATCTATAAAAAATCAGCAATGCTTACTATCGGGGTTTTGGGCGCAGGTCATTTGGGGAAGATTCATCTTAAATTACTACAGCAGTCGTCAAAGTATGATTTAATTGGTTTTCATGATCCCGATAAAGAAAATGCTCAAAGGGTTTCCAATGAATTTGGATACACTTCTTTTGATGCTATTGAAGAGCTAATCGATGCTGTTGACGTTGTCGATATTGTTACTCCGACCTTATCTCACTTCGATTGTGCCAAAATGGCCATTAAAAAGGGTAAGCACATTTTTATCGAAAAACCTATTGCAAATACCGTTTTAGAAGCTGAAGCTATTCTTACCCTTGCTAGTCAGCATGATGTCAAAGGACAAGTTGGGCATGTCGAACGATTCAATCCGGCATACACTGCTGTCAGAGAAACCATTAAAAATCCAATGTTTATTGAGGCACATCGTCTTGCTGAATTTAATCCAAGAGGAACCGATGTTTCTGTGGTGTTGGATTTAATGATTCACGATATTGATATTATTCTTTCTGCTGTAAAATCTAAGGTTGTTGATATCCAATCAAGTGGAATTTCAGTTATTTCTGATACTCCAGATATCGCAAATGCAAGAATTACATTCGAAAATGGATGTGTAGCCAACTTAACAACAAGTCGTATTTCTTTAAAGAATATGCGTAAGATTCGATTTTTCCAGAAAGATGCCTATGTATCAGTAGACATGCTTGAAAAAAAATCTGAAGTAGTTCGAATGAAAGATGCTCCAGAAGTTCCTGGTGACTTTGATATGATTTTAGAAAATGCGGAAGGAGTTAAAAAGCAGATTTATTTTGACAATCCGACAATCACCTCAAACAATGCTATTCTCGATGAATTGGAAACATTTGCTGATGCGATTAATACGAATACTACACCAGTGGTAACCCTAAGACAAGGAACTGAAAACTTACGAATTGCACATCAAATAATAGATAATTTTTAAACTTTTTATGAAGAATATAGCAGTTATTGGAGCCGGAACCATGGGAAATGGAATTGCTCATACTTTCGCACAATTTGGTTATAGTGTAAGTCTGATTGACATTTCTCAAGTCGCTCTGGATAAGGGTTTAGGTACTATCAGCAAGAATTTGGATCGAATGATTGCAAAAGAAAAAATTACAGCAGCTGATAAGCAAAATACTTTAAGTAATATCACCACCTTTACAAGCATTCCAGACGGAGTAAAAAATGCAGAGCTAGTCATTGAGGCCGCAACCGAAAATATGGATTTGAAAAAATCGATATTCAAGCAATTGGATGAATGTACGAATGCTGATGCAATTTTGGCTACAAATACTTCTTCCATTTCCATTACTCAGATCGCTGCTGTAACAAACCGACCGGATAAGGTCATCGGAATGCATTTTATGAATCCAGTCCCAATCATGAAGTTGGTTGAAATTATTCGAGGCTATAATACTACGGATGCAGTTACAGAAGCAATTGTTAATGTATCAATGGATATCAAAAAGGTTCCAGTTGAGGTAAATGACTACCCAGGATTCGTGGCCAATCGTATTTTGATGCCAATGATTAATGAATCTATTGAAACCTTATACAATGGAGTCGCTGGCGTGAAGGAAATAGACACGGTTATGAAATTAGGGATGGCGCATCCGATGGGTCCATTACAATTAGCTGATTTTATTGGATTGGATGTTTGCCTTTCGATTCTTCATGTGATGTATGACGGATTTAAAAATCCGAAATACGCTCCTTGTCCTCTACTGGTAAATATGGTAACGGCTGGAAAACTAGGAGTGAAATCTGGAGAAGGATTCTACGATTATTCAGAATCTAGAAAAGCTGAGATTGTTGCTGCAATGTTTTCATAATGCTAAGGAATGTAATTGTCATCACCTATTTACTCCTTTGTGGGGTTAACAACGCACAAGATAAAATCAAAAAACATGTCTTAATCCCAAATTCATTGGGGATTTTGTACAATTTTACCACAGAAGATAATTTTCTTTTTAATGATCCTGATTATCGCTATCAAGCTCATATCCTAAAAATTCAAGGATTTTATTCACTCCGAAAATGGAACAATTCTGAAGTTGAACTCATTGTTCAACCACAAATACATAAAATACAACATCAACTTATCAATGAACAGTTTGTATTGCCATCAGAAAGTAATTACCTCCAAAAGAGATTGGAATTCACTACACCCAAAAGCATTGCTTTAGTCGGTTTAGAATTTGCCATTTCTTTTCGACAACAACTAAGAACGAAATTGAATGCAGTGTTTACCGCAGGAGTTGGAATTGCACATATAGATCGAAGAACAGAACGATTAGCCAAAGGCTTTACCTTTATTGAAAATATATCATTAGGTTTTGATTATCAATTATTTAAAAAAATAAATATAAGCTCTTCAATGCAATTCGGTCATGTTTCAAACTTCGATATTCAACAACCGAATAGCGGCTATAGTACTATGGGATTTGAACTAGGCATTCGCTCTTTTTTGGATTGATTTAAGAGAAATTTAAGAATTGCATAATAGGTATTATCAATAGGGATTTCGTAATTTTATAAGAAATAACTATTAATGACAATCACCCAACTAAAATATGTCCTTTCTGTGGCAGAGTACAAAAACTTTACTGTGGCTGCAGAGCATACCTTTGTGACGCAACCTACATTAAGTATGCAGATTCAGAAGTTAGAAGAAGAACTTGATGTTCAAATTTTTAACAGATCCAAAAAGCCAATCGAATTGACCGAACTCGGTGAAAAAATTGTAGAGCAAGCAAAGGTTATTGTTGATGAAAGTAACCGTATTGTAGATATTGTTCACCAGCAAAAAGGCTTTATTGGAGGCGATTTTAAACTAGGTATCATTCCAACAATTATGCCTACTCTGCTACCGATGTTCTTAAATAATTTCACGAAAAAATATCCGAAGGTAAAGTTGATCATCGAGGAATTGACGACAGAAGAAATCATTAGAAAGTTATCCGATGGCCACATAGATGCTGCGATCGCCGCTACACCTTTAGAGAATGAAGCAATCAAAGAACGACCCTTATATTATGAGCCATTTGTTGGTTTAGTTCCACAAAACCATCGCCTTTTCAGTGAACCCAATATCAATGCAGATGAACTTGAGATTGAAGATATTTTATTGCTTGAGGATGGACATTGTTTTAAGGATAGCGTGATAAATCTGTGTAGAAATCGCAAAACAGACAATAAAAAAGGCTTTCAATTGGAAAGCGGAAGCTTCGATACGCTGATTAAATTGGCTAAAGAAGGAATGGGAATGACGCTAATTCCTTATTTACACTCTTTAGATTTATCTGATAAAGACAGACGGTTATTAAAAGAATTTCAAACACCACCTCCTGCGAGAGAAGTTAGTCTTATTTACCACAAATCGCAATTAAAAATGCAACTCATTGAAGCGCTGAAAAAAACAATAGATGGTGTAGTTAGAGGAGCTATTTCGTTCTCGGATGTAAAAATTATTAGTCCGATCCAAGGCAAATGACCTATACAAAAAAAAGCTAGGCTTCTTTTTTTATTGATACATTTTTGTTCTTAATTCTTTAGTTTTATTGTCTTGCAGGTAATTATCAAAGGTTGAATGCCTATCTATTATACCACTTGGTGTCAATTCAATAATTCTATTGGCAACTGTTTGAGCAAATTCATGATCATGTGTTGAAAACAAAATGGTACCATTAAAGTTGATTAAAGAATTATTTAACGATTGAATCGATTCAAGATCCAAGTGGTTTGTAGGTTCATCTAATAATAAAATATTGGCTCTTTTCATCATCATTTTAGACAACATACAACGAACTTTCTCCCCACCAGATAACACATTACTTTTTTTCAAAGCTTCCTCTCCAGAGAAAATCATCTTACCTAAAAAACCTCTTAAGAACACTTCTTCTCTCTCCTCCTCCGTTTGAGCATACTGTCTTAACCAGTCAACAAGGTTTAATTCGGAGTTTTGGAAGTATTCGGAATTATCAAGTGGTAAGTAACTTTGTGTGGTGGTCACCCCCCATGAATAATTTCCAGAATTAGCCATCTCTTTTTCCATTATGATTTGGAAAAAAGAGGTCACAGCCTTTGAGTTCTTAGAAATTACGGCGACCTTATCTCCTCTTTGCAAGTTCAAATCTACATTTTGAAATAAAGTTTCGTTATCCAGGGTCTTACTTAAATTTTCAATGTTTAAAATCTGATCTCCAGCCTCTCGATCGCTTTTGAAAATAATGGCTGGATATCTGCGGCTCGAAGGCTTAATTTCATCAACATTTAATTTTTCAATCATTTTCTTTCTTGATGTTGCCTGTTTTGATTTAGCAACATTCGCAGAAAACCTTCTGATGAATTCTTCAAGTTCTTTCTTCTTTTCTTCAGCTTTCTTATTCTGTTGAGCTCTTTGTTTTGCGGCCAATTGAGAGGATTCATACCAGAATGTATAATTTCCAGAGTAATGCGTGATTTTACCGAAATCAATATCTGAAATATGCGTACAAACGGCATCTAAAAAGTGTCTATCGTGCGAAACAACGATGACACAGTTATCATAATTAGCCAGGAAATTTTCTAACCAACCAATAGTCTCAAAGTCCAAATCGTTGGTAGGTTCATCCATAATCAAAATGTCTGGATTACCGAATAAGGCTTGTGCCAATAATACACGTACCTTTTGTTTTCCATCCAAATCACTCATTTGAGAGTAATGTAAATCCTCAGCAATACCTAAATTTGATAACATAGCTGCCGCTTCAGCATCGGCATTCCAACCGTCCATTTCTTCGAACTTTACTTGCAATTCACCAATTTTCTCAGCATTTTCATCTGTGTAATCAGCATAAAGTGCATCAATCTCTTTTTTAATAGTATAGAGTTCCTTATTCCCCATCACAACGGCTTCTAAAACGGTATATTCGTCATAAGCATTATGATTTTGTTCTAAAACCGACATTCTTTTTCCTGGTTCAATATGAACTTGACCGGAAGTCGGCTCCTGTTTTCCAGAGATTATCTTTAAAAACGTTGATTTTCCTGCACCATTGGCTCCAATAATTCCATAACAATTTCCTGTTTGAAATTTGGTATTTACTTCGTCAAATAATACGCGCTTCCCAAATTGTACAGATAAGTTCGATACTGTTAGCATACTGTCAAAATTTTTGCAAAAGTAAGCAATAGAAATTTCTTATAATACTTGATTTTTCAATGAATTTTTAATTTTTTTGAATATTAATTTTTGTGGAACAGATTAAAAGTATTTTAACAGCGCCTTAACAAAGTCCATTGAACGCTTTATTTACTTTTGATTCTGGATGAAAATGGATATGATGAATAAATTATTGAAAACAATACTCCTAGTATTTTCTTTGATTTTAATGGTAAGCTGTCAAAATGAAAATTCTAATGATGTAACTTATTTTGGCGGTAAAATTATCAATCCGAAAGAAGGCCATGTGATTCTCTTCTACCAAGAAAAGCCTATTGATACGCTTTATTTGGACAACGATAATAAATTCATGGGCAGTTTTGATAACGTTGAGGAAGGTCTGTATCACTTCATGCATGGCATAGAACATCAATACATTTACTTAGAACCAAAAGACAGTTTAATGCTTCGTTTGAATACCTGGGATTTTGATGAATCGCTTGTATTTGCAGGTAAAGGTGCAGAAAGAAACAATATACTTATCGATTGTTTCCTTGCCTATGAAAAGGAAAAAAACTTTTTCTACAATGCCTACAGACATCAATCCGACGGTTTTAAAAACAAAGTGGATAGCTTGTTGAAAACTAAGATGAAAAAATATAACGAGTTCGTGGGTAATCATCCTGAAGAAACTGAAGGCTATAAGCAAATATTAAAAATAGCACTTACCTATCCGGCATATGCAAGAATTGAGAGGTATCCGATTGCACATGTTCGATCGCATAAAAAGGATAAGTTTCCAGAAATTGATTCCTCATTTTATGCCTTTAGATCGAGTATTTCGCACAATAAATCGGATTTAATGTATTATCCTCCTTATTCAAACTATGTGAGGAATTTTTTATACAATCAAACTTATGCCTTAGGCCATAAGCCAATGCATGATAATTATTCTCCGAAATTTACTAATGATTTGTTGGTTACTATCCATAAAAATGTTAGTTGTGAAACTACACGAAATGCCTTTTTGAAGCAGACAGTTATCAGCCATTTTTATAATAAATCCTCTTGTGATATTAATGAAGATACATTTAATAATTATTTAAGTTTAACTTCAAATAATGACGATAAAAAGCTGATAAATAATCTTTTAAATGACACAAGACTGGTTCGAAAAAATAAGTCTATAAGTAATTTTGTCGTTAAAGATTATAATGATATCTCAAGAAGAATTAAAGATATCATTAAAAACAAAAACTCTTTATTATTCTTTTGGAATCCAGAGTTTGTTTCTGAAAGTTATATTGCCTCACGAATTGATTATTTGACTAACAAATACCCAAATATTCAATTTGTGGAAATCAAAATCGATGGAAAGTCAACATCACATATAAGAAATATTGATATCAAAAATCAATTCTATTTGGACGCCAATAGTACGGCGCATTCTTTCTTATCAAGTAAATTACCTCGTTCTATTCTAGTTGATCATAATGGCCTGGTTATTAATGGTTATGCATCAATCTCCTCTAAGAATGTTCAGCCCTATTTGGCATCTTTACAAAAATAAGCTTGTAAACTAATAAGTTATGCTATCTTTGCGGCTCACAAAACGTGAGTTAGTCGATTATTGGAGGTTTACAGGTGGGTATCTGTGAATCAATTAACAACACAGATATGAGTACATTTGAAAACCTTGGGCTTCAAGAGCCCATTTGTAGGGCTTTGCATGCCATTGGATACGAGAACCCTACGCCTATTCAGGCACAGACAATACCACAAATTTTAAGTTCAGGATCAGATTTAAAAGCATTTGCACAAACAGGTACAGGTAAAACCGCTGCGTTTAGCCTTCCTATTTTGGAGCATCTAGATACATCTAATAAGTCTGTCCAGGCAATAATTTTATCTCCAACCAGAGAACTTGCCATCCAAATTGGTAAGAATATTCAGGAATTTTCTAAATACATGCCGAAAATCAATGTTTTAACGGTTTATGGCGGTTCTAATATTGAGCAACAAATAAAAGAATTAAGACGTGGTGTTCATATTGTTGTAGGTACACCTGGTAGAACGTTAGATTTATTAAAGCGTAAATCATTGAATTTATCTAATACACGATTTGTGGTGTTAGATGAAGCCGATGAAATGCTAAATATGGGATTTAAAGAGGATTTAGATGCCATTGTGCGGTATACCCCAAAATCAAAGCAAAGTCTCTTATTTTCAGCAACATTTCCAAAAGAAGTGGAGGAGATTGCTAAAAACTATCTTAACAATCCGATTGAAATTAGCGCTGGCCAAAAGAATACTGGAACAGCTAATGTAAGTCATGAGTTTTACAGAGTTACGGAAAAAACAAGGTATTTGGTTCTCAAAAGAATTGTGGACCTCAACCCTGAGGTTTACGGTATTATTTTTTGTAGAACACGAAAAGATACCCAGCAAATTGCCGATAAATTAATTCAGGACGGATATAGTGCAGATGCACTTCACGGAGATTTAAGTCAATCGCAGCGAGATGCGGTTATGGCTAAATTCAGAGGAAGAAATATTCAGTTGTTAGTTGCTACGGATGTAGCTGCTAGAGGTTTGGATGTTGACAATTTAACGCATGTTATTAATCACAAACTTCCAGATCAGATTGAAAATTACACCCATCGAAGTGGAAGAACTGGTAGAGCTGGCCGTAGTGGTCAGTCCATTATTTTGGCCAATAGAAACGAAGTTACCAAGCTAAAAAGCATTGAGCGAATTCTAAAACAACCCATCAAAGAAAGTCAGATTCCGAGTGGAGAAGAAATTTGTGAGAATCAATTAATGCATTTATTGAAAAAGGTAAAAGACAATTCTGTTGATACATCCAAAGTGAACGATTTCCTTCCACAGATTTATAATCAATTAAAAGATTTTGATCGTGAGGAATTAATCAAGCGATTCGTTGCACTTGAATTCAATACGCTTCTTCATTACTACGAGAATGCTCAGGATTTGAATGAAATGATTATTAATGATAAAGGTTCAAGAAAGAAATCTTCATCAATGAATATGACACGATTCTTCATCAATTTAGGTCGTAAGGATCGATTGAGACCTTCAAAATTAATGGGTCTAATTAATGAGCAAGGGATTGGAAATGGAGTTGAAATTGGGGAAATCGATATTTTTGATTCTTTTTCATTCTTTGAAATTGATAAAAACTTCTCAGACCTTATTCAGTCCTCTTTTCAGAAAAACAAGCCTGTTTTCAATAATAGAAAAGCTGTAATAGAAATTACTAAAAAAGATCCTAGTAGCGAAGGCAAGCGTGGCAAGAAAAGAAGAGATCGTAAAGATAATAAGCCAACTGGTTTTGGTAGAAAGCGAAGAAGGAAGTAATTAACTTCTTTTTTCTTTCTGAACCTCGGCCTCCTCTATGGTTCTTGCTTTTGTTAATGCTGTTGCCATTATTCCAGCCGGTAATGTCACAATACCGACACCAATTATCAACACGAAAAAGGTAAATATTTTTCCACCTAGGGTAACCGGAAAAACATCACCATAACCCACTGTGGTTAAGGTGACTATAGCCCACCACAAACTATCAAAAATAGAACTGAATAATTTAGGTTGTGCTTCATTTTCAAAGAAATAAATTCCAGCAGCTGAGAGAAAAATTAATATTGACGCAACCATAAAAAACAATATGATTTCTTCGCGAACAATTTCAGCAGCAATGCGGAATCTTCGCAGTGCTCTGTTGTATCGAACGAGTTTCAAAGCTCTGAAAATTCTGAATATCCTAAATGCTCTTAGTGACCTTAAATCAATTGCTATATTTAGGTAAAAAGGCAAAATGGCCAGCAAATCAATTAATCCGAAGAAACTAAAAATGTAACGTAGCGGTTGATCTGCAACATAGATCCGAAGCAGATATTCTATGGAAAATACAACGACACAAAAAACTTCGATGTAAAACAAAATATGTTGAAGGGCTTGGCTATTATTCGGCAGTGTCTCAAGAGAAAATGCTATTAAAGACAGGATGATGAGAACCTGAATAATATAATCAAAAACCTTTCCTTTTCTTGAAGTATTATCTTCTACAACTGATTTTAGTTTTTCACGCATTACAAGTCAGTTTTGTAGGTCTAAAATAAAAAAAATATGATTTTCTGTGCCTTACATTTTGACTACAGTAAAGGTCATCAGTAAAAACCTTGGAAAAAGGCTCTGAAATCCGGTTCTTTTCTTATTTAAAATGGCGTTATTATGTATCGAAAAGAAAATGCTATAAACAAAAACTACTCCATTACAATTCATGGAGTAACGTCTGAGTTATAAATAAACTGGTATTATGAAACTAAGGCAGCAGCGATACGCTTATACGTTCCATTCTCTAATTTCTCACGAATTCCGGAAAAGGCCGTAATAGTCTCATCGATATCTTCTTGTGTATGCGTAGCGGTAGGAATCAATCGTAAGATA
The DNA here is from genome assembly GCA_023258495.1 of Polaribacter sp. GTDB lineage: Bacteria > Bacteroidota > Bacteroidia > Flavobacteriales > Flavobacteriaceae > Polaribacter. Next base: position 20,934 of record JALQZD010000328.1, on the reverse strand, counting down.
ATTAATCCTCTTGGAATGACAGGATACACAACAATTGAACAGAATACACCATAATTTTCTCTAAGGTCATTTACCATAGCCATTGCTTCAGGAATATCACCTTTCAGGTAAACTGGTGTGATACAAGTCTGAGTTGTTCCTAAATCGAAACCAGCAGTCCGCAATCCATTTTGTAGTGCATTCGTATTTTCCCATAACTTATCTTTAAGCTCTGGCATTTTACGAATCATATCTAAACGTTTCAATGCTCCTTTCACCATTGCCATTGGCAATGACTTCGCAAACATTTGAGAACGCATATTGTATTGTAAGAATTGAATTACATCTTTGTCACCGGCAAGGAAAGCCCCAATACCAGCCATTGACTTCGCAAAAGTTGCAAAATAAACGTCAATCTGATCCTGTACTCCCTGTTCATAACCTGTACCTCTTCCTCCTTCTCCTAAGGTTCCGAACCCATGAGCATCATCAACTAATAATCTGAAGTTATATTTTTCTTTTAAAGCACAGATTTCTTTTAAACGACCTTGTTCACCTCTCATTCCAAAAACACCCTCTGAAATCGCTAAAATACCTCCTCCAGTCTTTTCAGCCATTCGAACGGCACGTTTCATATTTTTCTCAAAACTTTCAATATCATTGTGTTTGTACACAAATCGTTTTCCTGGGTGAAGACGCACTCCATCAATGATGCACGCATGCGTATCAACGTCGTACACAATGATATCGTTTTTACCGACTAAGGCATCAATTGCAGACATAATCCCTTGGTATCCGAAGTTTACCAAATACGACTTTTCTTTACCTACAAACTCAGCACATTCCTGCTCTAATTGTTCATGATATTTAGAGTGACCAGACATCATTCTTGCACCCATAGGATAAGCCATACCATGCTCAGCAGCAGCTTCGGTATCAATCTTTATGATTTCTGGGTGATTCGCAAGACCTAGGTAATCATTAATACTCCAAGTAATGACACGTTTACCATTGAAAAGCATTCGATTTGAAATTGGCCCTTCTAATTTTGGAAATACATAATAGCCCTCTGCTTTATCGGCCCAATTTCCTAGAGGTCCTTTGTCTGCTTTTATACGGTCAAATAAGTCATTCGTCATAATTTCTCAATTAAGTAGTCAATGTGCAAATTAACCTATTTTTTTGCAGTTTTTCAAATGTTTAATCTACAAACGTTTTAGATGAATTTTTGATCCTCCATCCAAGTATTACTATAGACCTTGTTCAGGTAGCGAGAACCATGATCTGCGAATAGAAGTACCACATAACTATGCGCTGTAAATACACCTTTTTTGGCGTATTGTTTGGTAGCACACCATACAGCACCTGTAGTATACCCACCAAAAATCCCCTCGGTTTCAAGAATTTCTCTAGCACATAGAGCTGCTTCTTTGTCGGTTACTTTTTCATAGGTATCAATAACCGAAAAATCTGTAGCGGACGGAATTAAATTCTTACCGAGTCCTTCAATTTTGTAAGGCTTGATTTCACTCGGGTCCAATTCACCTGTCTCATGGTATTTCTTTAAGACGGATCCAACAGCGTCAACACCAAGAATTTGAATATCCGGATTTTGCTCTTTTAAGTATTTACCGGTTCCTGAAATAGTTCCACCTGTTCCACTAGCCACAACAACATGCGTTACTTTTCCATCGGTTTGCTTCCAAATTTCTGGACCAGTGGATCTGTAGTGGGCTTCAATATTTAAATCATTAAAATATTGGTTGATGTAAATAGAATTTGGAGTTCTTTTATGAATTGCTTTAGCTACTTCGTAATATGATCTTGGATCATCAGGTTTTACATTTGCAGGACATACATGTACCTCAGCTCCCATGCATTGCAGCATCTCAATTTTATCGGTTGATGATTTATCGCTAACAGCTAAAATACATTTGTATCCTTTTACAAGACTAATCATTGCAAGGCTAAAACCTGTATTTCCAGAAGTAGTTTCAACGATTGTAGCACCCGGTTTTAGAATTCCCTTTTCTTCTGCATTTTCAATAATATGTAGTGCAATTCTATCTTTTGCAGAGTGACCGGGATTGAAGGATTCTAATTTGGCTACGAACTTACCTTTTAAACCTTTGGTTATTGTATTTAACTCAACCATTGGTGTATTTCCAATAAGTTCTAGAATGTTTTTATGAATCTTTGGGTTCTGTTCCATTTTAGCGAGACAAAAGTACAATTCCTGTTGAATTGTCCTTAAAAATTCAAGATAAATTTCCTCAATTTATGAAGATTCTTATTCAGGATTTATGAGTTCAGTATCTACCAATTTGTTTTCAAGTGCTAACAGAAAGGTATAATCCATTGCAGTCTCTTTTAAAGCATCAAATCGACCAGATGCGCCTCCATGTCCAGTACCCATGTTGGTTTTGAGTAAAAGTACATTGTTATCCGTTTTCAACTCTCTCAACTTCGCCACCCATTTAGCAGGTTCCCAGTATTGTACTTGAGAATCATGAAATCCTGTAGTAACCAATATACTCGGGTAATTTTGTGCTTTCACCTGATCGTAAGGCGAATATGATTTGATATAATCGTAGTATTCTTGATTCTTCGGATTGCCCCATTCGTCAAATTCACCTGTGGTTAATGGAATGGATTCATCCAACATTGTTGAAACAACATCAACAAATGGCACTGCAGCAAGTACTCCATTGTACAATTCTGGATTCATATTCAAAATTACACCCATTAATAATCCACCAGCAGATCCACCCATCGCATACAAATGCTGCGCTGAAGTGTAATTATTTTCAATTAAGAACTTCGAACAATCAACAAAGTCGGTGAATGTATTCTTTTTATTCAACATTTTCCCGTCTTCATACCATTCACGCCCTAAGTATTGACCGCCTCTAATATGCGCTAAGGCATAGACAAATCCTCTATCTAACAAGCTCAATCGAGTCGTTGAAAATCGATCTCCAATCGTTGCACCATAAGATCCATAGGCATATTGTAAAATAGGGGTATCTTTCCCTAACAAAGTGTTTTTATGATATACCAAAGAAATGGGTACTTTTTTACCATCTCTAGCAGTAGCCCATACGCGTTTACTTTTATAATTTGATTTTACAAACTTTCCATCCATTACTTCCTGCTCCTTTAGAATCGTTTTTTCTTGAGTATTCATATTAAAATCGATGATGGAGTTTGGAGTTGTAAATGAGTTGTACGAATATCGAATGATATCTGTATCAAATTCAGAATTAGAATACACCCCTACTGTATACGTTTCTTCATCGAACGGAAGGTAATAATCTTGAGATTCATCCCATTTCTTAAAACGGACTTTGTCTAAACCGTTCGTACGCTCTTCTAGGACCAAGAAATCCTTAAAAATCGAAAAGCTTTCTAAAAGCGTATCATCTCTATGCGGAATCACATCAACCCAATTTTCCTTTGATGGGCTTGAAACCGGGGTTTTCATCAATTTAAAATTAATCGCTTTATCCTTATTGGTTAAGATATAAAAACTATCACCATAATGAGAGACTGAATATTCATGATCTCGCTCTCTAGGTTGAATTAGTTGAAATTCACCAAATGGATTATTGGCGTCTAGAAATTGTGCCTCGGTCGATACTGTGCTGTAGGAGCCAATAATGATATATTGTCTCGATTTAGACTTGGTAACATACGTACCAAATGTTTCATCCTTCTCATGATATACTTCCACGTCTTCGGATGCTGGCGTACCCAAAATATGACGGTAAATTTTCTCACTTCGCAACGTCGTTGGATTTTTCTTCGTATAAAAAATTGTCTTATTATCATTTGCCCAAACTGATCCACCCGTTGTGTTTTCGATAATATCATCAAGGATTTTACCTGTTTTTAAATCTTTTATTCGCAAGAAATACTGTCTTCTACTAACCGTGTCTGTCGCAAAAACGACAAATCTATTATTTGGTGATACATTTAAACTACCCAAATGAAAATAATCATAACCATTTGCTTCTTTATTCACATCAAAGAGAACTTCTTCTGAAGCTTTTAATGATCCTTTTTTTCTAGAATAAATTGGATATTGATTTCCTGTTTCGTATCTGATATTGTAATAATAGCCGTTATCTTTATATGGCACTGAAGAATCATCCTCTTTAATCCTTCCTTTCATTTCAAGAAAAAGTTTCTCCTGGAAAGATTTTGTGTAATCCATTACAGTGTCATAATAAGTGTTTTCAACCTCAAGATAATCAATTACTTCTTGCGTGTGTTCATCCTTTACTGACGCATTTTTTTGTGCATCAGATATGCGCATCCAATGGTAATTATCAATTCGAATATCGCCATGCATTTTAAATTTTACAGGTTCCTTTTTAGCAACAGGCGTATGTACCTTTTTATGATTCATTGCATTTTTTTATTAGTTGCAAAATTAGATAATAAAAGTACAATTCCGATTGTCTTTTTTTATCAATATGCATTGGGTTAAAAAAGGCTGAATTTAGTAATTTTATAAACGATTAAAAAAAGAAATTATGTTTGGAGATTTATCTGGAATGATGAATAAGCTGAAAGAGGCGAAACAAAAAGTAGAAGAGACAAAAAACCGATTAAACACCGTTTTAATTGATGAGAATTCAAGTGATCATAAGATTAAAGTCACGTTGACTGCCAATCGCGAGATCAAAAGCATCAGCATTGATGAATCATTACTTCAAGATACTGAAGAACTAGAAGATTACTTGGTTATCACATTGAACAAGGCGATTGAAAGAGCTTCTAAAATTAACGAAACGGAAATGGCAGCGGCTGCGAAAAGCGGAATGCCAAACATTCCTGGAATGGATATGTTTAAATAATTTATTTTGAATTTAGAGAACTACTTATTACCATGTGTGAATAAAATGTTATTTGGCATTGAATGCCCTGGCTGTGGTTTTCAACGTTCCGTTTTGTATGTAATAAACGGTAATTTTGACGAAGCCTTTTACTCATACCCAGCTATTTACACGATTATCCTTCTTTTTATAGTATTGATTTTCAACTTCGTTTTCAAATTCAAAAAGAGAAGAAAAGTTTTACTTTTACTAGTGTATGTGAATGCAATTGTAATAATCCTTAGTTATGGTATTAAAATGAGCTACTTATTGTATCTTTAAACTATGGATAAACAACCACTCCCTCATGCTACGACATCTCTGGCCTTAGGAATTCTTTCAATTCTAACCTGTATTTGTTACGGAATTATTGGACTCCCACTAGGAATCGTAGCTTATGTTTTGGGAAGAAAAGCGCTTCGAAATTATTCTGAAAATCCAGAAGCTTATCGTCTAAACCGCAATGCTGCCGCTGGAAAAATTTTAGGTGGCATAGGTGTTGTCGTAAATTTGATCTATATACTTCTTGTCCTTTGGGTGATCTACCAAGTAGGTTGGGATGCGATGCAAGATCCTGAGGTATTAAAAGAGCGGATCGAAGAAATGCGCCTTTTACATCGTTAATTTTTTTCTTACGCAAATACACCTAACAACCCTGCAATTATGGCGAGGGCATAAAGTGATAATACAATTATCGTGAAAACACCTATGAATTTGTAATGTGATTTCAGTATTTCTAAGGCGGATGCTAATTCTTCATCCTCTTTTGATTTCAAAGCCGATTTCAATCGTTTGGAAAACTTAAAAAGAAATAAAATTGGAAAAAAGTAAATTAGGGAAACGATTACATAAACCGCTGTCATGAATAAGCCAACATCAAAAGGTGATTCTTGACTGAATTGAGCCATATTATTGTAAATACTATTGGCAGATACAGCGATAAGAACTAATAAGCCTACAAATATAAATCCGATAATGGACAAGAAATAAGTCCAACCCGCAATTTCTTTTAAGAAAGACCTCGAATGAGCATTCAGATTTAATTCAGTTAATTGTGTTACCTCACCCTTCATTTACAAGTACTTTTGGTTGAAATTCCTGAATTGTATTTTTAATGATAGTTAGGCATTCCATCAATTCTTTTTCGGTCATTACCAATGGCGGTGCAAATCGAATAATATTACCATGAGTCGGTTTCGCTAATAATCCGTTTTCCTTTAATCGCACGCAAATATCCCAAGCCATATTACTTTGCTCCGGATCGTTAATCACAACTGCATTCAATAATCCTTTTCCTCTAACTGTCTTGATGATATCGTAATGTTTTGAAAACTCAAGAAGTTCTCTTCTAAAGATTTCGCCCATTTTCTGAGCATTTTCTTCTAGGTTCTCTTCTAAAGCTACTTCCAAGGCTGCCATGGCGACACGACAAGCCAAAGGATTTCCTCCAAATGTAGAACCGTGTTCTCCTGGCTTGATGGTTAGCATAATTTCATCATCAGCTAAAACAGCAGATACTGGGAATACACCACCTGAAAGGGCTTTTCCTAAAATTAAAATATCTGGTTTTACATTTTCATGCTGACAGCAATAGAGCTTTCCGGTTCTTGAAATCCCGGTTTGAACTTCATCAGCGATAAATAATACATTTTTGCTTTTACATAGGTCAGCAGCTTTTTTCAAATACCCATCATCTGGTACCACAACGCCAGCTTCACCTTGGATTGGCTCAACCATAAATCCGGCAACATTTGAATCTTCTAAGGCTTTTTCTAAAGCATCTATGTCATTGTATTTTACAATTTCAAATCCAGGTAAATATGGACCATAATCACTGTATGCACTTGGATCAGTTGATGAAGAAACCGCGGCTAGGGTTCTTCCCCAGAAGTTGTTTTCTGCGAATAAAATTTTCGCTTTGTTTTCTTCAATTCCTTTAACCTTGTAGGCCCACTTTCTACATAATTTAATGGCGGTTTCTCCACCTTCAACACCGGTATTCATTGGTAAAACTTTATCGTATCCAAATAAATCGGTAATGAATTTTTCATACGCTCCCAAAACATCATTATGAAATGCGCGAGAGGTTAAGGTTAATTTTTGGGCTTGTTCTGTAAGGGCATCTACAATTTTTGGATGGCAATGACCTTGATTAACCGCTGAATAGGCAGATAAAAAATCATAGTAATGATTTCCTTCTAAATCCCATACATGTACCCCTTCTCCTTTTTTTAATACTACGGGTAATGGATGGTAATTATGGGCTCCATATTTTTCTTCTAATTCAATTGCTTGTTGTGATGTTAGACGGTCTAAAACAGACATTCTTATTCATTTTTAAATTGATAAATAACCATTCCTGTTCTACCTTTATCTTTTCGAGAATGTCGAAAATTCAGCGTGGGAAAGAAATCATCCCTGAAGAGGTTTCAAAGATAAAAAAAAAGCCATAGAAACTTCAGAAATCTTATCGTGGTTCTACATTCTAATTTTCTATTTTTGCAGCCTTACACATCATTATGCCAAGGAGAGAAAGAAATCCATTTGTTAAAAGAAATGAAACCATCAGCATTCAAATAGAAGACTATGCTTTTGGCGGAAAAGGAATTGGTAGAATTCGTAATGATTACGGGGAATTTGTGGTATTTGTACCGAATACTTTACCCGGGCAATTGGTGAGTGCTAGAATTGTAAAAAGTAGAAAGAAATTTGCCGAAGCCAAGCTGGTTGAGGTCCTTGAACCTTCAAAGGATGAAGTAGAAATTTCGTATCAAGAGATACCTGGAGCTCCTTATATAAAGTTACCTGTTGCTCTTCAACATCAGTATAAAAAAGAAAGTACATTCTCACTATTTGAGAAAATAGGTAAGGTCTCTGATATTTCAGCAAAATTTGATGAGTTCGTAGAATCACCTAGCTATTTTCACTACCGCAATAAAATGGAATATGGTTTCTCTGCTATTGGCTTTGATAAAAATTTAAAATCAGATGTTGATGAGTTCACACTCGGATTCAAAAAACGAGGTGTTTGGTGGTTAGGAGAAAATCTGGATAAAGATTCTGGATTGTTCGATGCCGATGTCGAAAACCATGTGAAATCGATACGTATCTATTGTGAAAAAACAGGTTTAGATCCTTGGCACGGACCAAAAAGAGAAGGTTTTTTTCGGTATTTCGTGGTTCGTAAATCATTTCAAAACAATGAATTACTATTTAATCTTGTAACCACTTCAACACATCTAAAACAGTTTGATATTCAAAAATTCGGCACCTTCCTAAAAGAATTATTTGGCGATCGATTTGCTGGACTACTACACACCATCAATGATGAAACTGGAGATCGAACCATTGCCACAAATGGAAGCGTAAACCTGGTTGTTGGTAAAGAAAAGATCATTGAAGAGCTACTCGGACTTCAATTCGAAATCAGCATGCAGAGCTTTTTTCAAACTAACCCAAAGTCAGCAGAAAAACTCTACACAAAAGTCATTGATTACGTATTTGAGGAAAATACCGAAATTGAGAATTCTGTGGTTTTAGATCTTTTCTGCGGAACAGGAACCATAGGTCAATTGGTCGCTTCTAGAATTCCGAATGCCAAGGTAATCGGAATCGATATTGTCGCTTCAGCCATTGAAGACGCAAAGAAAAACGCCTTAAGAAATAATGTTTCTAATGTTGAGTTTTTTGCAGATGATGTAGGTAAATTCCTTCAAAATCAACCGCAATTTGAAAATCAGATTAAAACTATAATTCTAGACCCTGCAAGAGCCGGTATTGCGCCCAAAACCTTGCAGAAGATTATTAACATCAATGCCAATCGAATAATTTACGTATCCTGCAATCCTGCGACTCAAGCGCGAGATACAGAAATGTTGCAGGAAGCAGGATATACTTTTGAAAAATTTAGTTTAGTCGATCAATTTCCGCATACTTCTCATATTGAATCCGTTGCTTTATTCAAAAAGTTAAACTAAATCCGATTGAGTATTAGAATTCCAAAATTCGATTATTTTAGCAATTCAAATCACTTTACATGGAAAAACTAAGCGATATAGAAATTCAAAAAAGCATCTCAAAATTAACAGATTGGGAATATTATGACGATGCGATCCATACGAGCTTTGAATTCGATAATTTCAAAGACTGTATTAACGCGATGCAACGGATTGCTTTTGAATGTGAAGCTTTGAATCATCATCCAGAATGGACCAATGTGTATAATGTATTAGACATTAAGTTGACTACACATGATGTTGGTGGCGTTACGATATTAGATATTGAACTGGCAGAAATAATTGATAAACTAATCGAAGTAGAAGAATAAATGTCGAAAAAACTTTTGTATTTGATAGTCGGTATAATGACCGTCATGGCGTGCGAAAAAGATGATTTTTGCACTGAAAATCCAGTGACACCTAAATTGATTTTACGCTTTTATGATGATGCCAATCCGCAAAATGTGAAGGCTGTTCAACGTTTATCAATCATTGGACAAGGTATAACGGACAGCTTATTTACCAATCAAAATATAGATAGCATCTCTATTCCGTTAAATTCGGCTTCATCTTCTACTACTTATGTTTTTAAAATGAATGATGGGAATGGTTCTACAGTGACGAATCAAGTAGAAACCCTGACTATTAATTACGATATCTCAGATACATTTGTTTCTCGTTCCTGCGGATTTAAGGCGAATTTTAAAAATGTTGTTCTAACAGGATCAGGAAATTGGATAAAAAATATCACTCCTATTAACACTTCATCATTAAATGATCAAACTCAAGCTCATGTGCAGATATTTCATTAGTATATGTTTAGCGCTTGGCTTATTATTAAGTGCTCAGGCCCAAACTACGTCTAAGGATAATAAGAAGGAGGTGAATGATACTGTTATCTACAAATCACCTTACGGGCTTCGATTAGGGATTGACATCAGTAAACCGATTAAGGCTAGTTTAGATCAAAGTTATTCCGGATTTGAAATTGTGGGTGATTATAGAATAAGCAAACGATTTTTCATTGCAGCAGAAATTGGGTATGAAGAAGAAAATACGGTCGAAGACTATTCAAACTCCACCGCTAAAGGAAGTTATATGAGGGTTGGATTTAATTTCAATTCCTATAAAAACTGGTTAGACATGAATAACGAAATCTTTTTAGGGATGCGTTACGGTTTGAGCTTTTTTGATCAAACGTTGAATAGTTATACGACAAATATAACAGACCCCGATATCGGAATATATTTTCCACCGAATACAGTTACTACCCCACAAACATCAAGTTTACATGCACATTGGACGGAATTTGTTGTCGGTATTAAATCAGAAGTACTTCAAAATACCTTCATTGGTTTAAGTGTTTCTTACAAGATTTTGGTGAGTAGTAAAGAGCCAGAGAATTTCAAGACTTTATATGCTCCAGGATTCAATAGAATCTTTGAAAGTGGAACTGGATTTGGGTTTAATTACACGGTTTCTTACTTGATTCCTTTCAAGAAAAAATAATTTATTTGCATTAATTTTTTACATTTACCTTTCAATCAGTTACAATGAACAGAATTCCTAGTGTTGATTTACGCGATTTTCTGTCTGAAAATCCAGAGAAAAAACAAAGATTTATTGATGAAATTGGAATGGCCTATGAAAACATAGGTTTTGTTGCCTTAAAGGGGCATTTCCTTAATGATAACCTAGTATCTGAATTGTATGAAGAAGTGAAAAACTTTTTCAATTTACCTTTAGAAGTGAAGCAGAAATATGAGATTCCAGGAATTGGAGGACAGCGTGGATATGTTTCCTTCGGAAAAGAATCTGCAAAAGGTAAAAAAGAAGGGGACTTAAAAGAATTCTGGCATTTCGGTCAATATGTAGAAGATGATCCGATCAGGGCTAAGGAATATCCCGAAAATGTAATTGTTGAGGAGTTACCAAAATTCAATGCTGTTGGAAAAACGACGTATCGAATGCTCGAAAAAACAGCAAAATACGTTTTACGCTCCTTGGCGCTCCATCTAGGTCTAGAAGAAACTTATTTTGATCATTTCATCAGAAACGGAAATAGTATTCTACGGCCTATTCACTACCCTCCTATTACCTCAGAACCAAAAGGTGCTGTTAGAGCAGCTGCTCATGGGGATATCAATTTAATTACCCTATTGATGGGAGCTCAAGGTAGAGGATTACAAGTTCAGAATCATAAAGGAGAATGGATTGATGCCATCGCCGAACCGGATGAATTGATGATTAATGTTGGCGACATGTTATCAAGACATAGTAACAACAGATTAAAATCAACAATCCATCGCGTGGTAAATCCTCCAAAAGAACTTTGGGGTTCATCGAGATATTCGATCCCATTTTTTATGCACCCGATTTCAGAAATGGAGTTGGATGTACTTGATAATTGTATAGATGAGAAGAATCCAAAACAATTCGACGACATCACAGCTGGAGAATTTTTAGAGGAGCGGTTAAGAGAATTGGGATTAAAGAAATAATGGACTTAAGAGATCAGCTTAAAAATTTATTCCCAGATCACGTTGAAACTGAAGTTGAGAAAAAAGAATCGTCAAATGTTTGGTTGCAAAATGAACCAATTATTTGTAAATACGAAAAGAGAAAAGGAAAGCCAATTACCATTCTAGAAGGATATAATGGCGCTCAAAAAGACTTTAAATTACTGGCAAAAGAAATTAAAACAATGCTTTCTGTCGGGGGCAGTTTTAAAGATGAAAAAATAATCATACAAGGTGATTATCGCGATAAAATAATGCAGTTATTGAAAAATAAAGGTTTTAATGTAAAACGAGTTGGAGGATAAACCAAAATTCAATCTAATGAAATCAAAAACTTTACATATTACTAACGGGGATAGCACCACAAACTATTTAAAGAAATTAAATATTGAAGGTGAATTTATCACATGGCGCGAAATGTTATGTGAAGGAAAAACAACAATTGATGTTGGAAGTGAGCGATTTTGGAAAAACCGATTTTTATATCTGAAATCATCCTACAAGGTAACCAAGCAAAAGTTTATCAATTATACCTTGAAGGAATACAGAAACCTTTGTAACAAAAAACAACTTGATGAGATCGTACTTTGGTTCGAAAATGATTTGTTTTGTCAAATCAATATGATTGCGGTTATTAGTTGGTTAAAGCGCTATCGCAAGGGATATACAATTAGTATTATACAACCAAAACAAAAGTCATCAACCGTTTACAAAGGATTTTCAGAATTGACCGAAAATCAAATCTCTCAAGCTCTAAAGAAACGTATTCATCTAACTTTGGATGATATTGAATATGCAGATTATATCTGGCAATTATACTGTTCTGATAGTCCGCTGCGCTTAGAGGTGGTGTATAAATTTAATCCGATGTCACCTTTCCAGAATTTGACTACAGCAGTTGAAGATCATTTAAAACGCTTCCCTTCTATTCATAACGGATTGAATGCAGTGGAAAATGAAATCTTATCCGTTGCCCATGCCAACGTGCTTAAAAATAAAGATCAATTGGTTGGTACACTATTGAAATCACAGCCACATTATGGTTATGGTGATTTACAGTACCTCCAAAAATTAGAACAATTAAAATCATTATTTACCTCATTCAATCCAGTAAAGCTTAGTAGAAAAGGTAAGCAGGTTTTAGAAAGTAAATTGAATTTCTATAGTAAACTTAGAAACGAAGAAAGTTACTTGGGAGGCGCAAAAAAATATAGTTTCTTGTACAACTCCGATACAGAAAAATTACTTCAAATAACCTCTTAATGAGTTTAAAACCTTCTGAATTAATCTTAAATCCAGATGGTAGTATTTACCATTTGAATTTAAGGCCCGAAAATATTGCCAATGATATTTTATTTGTTGGAGACCAAGATCGAGTAGACAAAATCACAGAACATTTCGATTCTATTGAGTTCACAACTCAGAAAAGAGAGTTTAAAACGACCACTGGGAAATATAACGGAAAAAGAATTTCTGTACTATCTACCGGAATTGGTAATGATAATATTGATATTGTTTTAAATGAATTGGATGCTCTAGTGAACATTGATTTCGAATCTAAACAAGTCAAAACAGATATTACTTCTCTTAATATCGTTCGTATTGGAACTTCGGGTTCATTACAAGAAGATATACCTGTAAATTCCTTTATATTAAGCACTTATGCATTAGAATTAACAGGTACTCTATGGTCCTATCAAGTTGATTCCCTTCGAAATGAAGCTTTAGAAAATGCTTTTGTTTCTCATATGGACTGGTTAGAAAAAAAATCACACCCATTATTTATTCCTTGTTCTGACACATTATTTTCAAAACTTGATTCCAATGTTATGTATAAGGGGATTACTGCTACAGCCAATGGGTTTTATGGTCCACAAGGTCGAATTTTAAGACTTCCCATTCAGGATGAGTTGATTAATGAAAAGTTAACTGATTTCGAATTTAGGGGTTTACGTATTTCAAATTTTGAAATGGAAACTGCTGGAATCTATGGTCTATCTTCATTATTTGGCCATTATGCCTGTTCTCTAAATGCAATTATTGCAAATAGAGCAAGTGGAACTTTTAGTGAAAATCCTGGGAAAGTTGTTGAAGACTTAATTCAATATACATTGGACAAATTGACAAATTAATTTTAGTTGTAATATATTAGAGTTGAAATTGATTCATTAAAATAAAAAACAACAAGCAACGTTATAAACACGGATGAAAATTCGTTTTACTTTGCTAAAAACTGTAAATTCGTCTCAGATATAGAATATGAAAAAAATTATAACATTTATCGCATTCATTGTTCTCTTGGTTTCTTTCTCATCTTGTAGAAGTACATCTAAGTCATGTGGCCTCGCAGAAACGGAAGCGACAAACCAAATAAAGTCACAACAAACTCCGGATATAGTGTTCGAGTTTGTTTCTTAATTTCAAATTCATTAATCCGCTTTATTGAGCGGATTTTTTTTACCAATTAATTTCTGTTTTCCCAAGGCTAATAAGGATTTGATTCGTTTGAGAGAAATGTTTATTCCCAAACCAATAACCACGATTCGCACTTAATGGTGAAGGATGTCCAGAAGTCAAGACATGATGTTTAGAAGTGTCTATCAATTTGATTTTCTTTTTTGCGAATCCTCCCCAAAGCAGAAAAACGACATTTTCTCTTTTACTACTGATATTTTGAATTACAGCATCTGTAAACGTTTCCCATCCTTGTTTTTGATGACTTCCTGCCTGACCAGCTTCAACAGTCAAGGTGGCATTAAGCAACAACACACCCTGTTGTGCCCAATGTTCTAAATTTCCACTCTTCGGATAGGCGTTACCCAAATCAGTTTCTATCTCTTTAAATATGTTGATTAAAGAAGGTGGGTGTGGTATTCCATCTGATACAGAGAAACACAGACCATGGGCCTGATTAAGTCCGTGATAGGGGTCTTGTCCTAGAATAACAACCTTTAATTCATCCCACTTACAAAAATCAAAAGCCGAGAAAATCTTTGAACCCTTGGGATAACAGGTTGTAGTAGTATAAGCGTTTCTAACAAAATTGGTTAAATGTTTAAAATAAGGTTTTTCAAACTCTGGTTGTAAAACTTTTTTCCAAGAATCTTCTATCCTAACCTGCATAGTCCGTATTTTTGCATCGTATCAAAGATACTATTTTGAGTATTAGAATTTCAAATAAAACATTACAGGATCTTGAGTTTCCAACGGTTTTAAAACAAGCCCAAGAATATTGTCTTACCTCTTTGGGTAAGGAGAAAATTGCGGAGTCAAAACCAATGATTGATGAAGAAATTTTATCAAAAGAATTATCTTATGTTGATGAATATCTCTCTTCTTTTGAGAATGAAAATCGAATTCCCAGTCATGGTTTTGATGATATTTCATCCGAAGTTCAAAAATTAAAAATCGAAAATAGTTTTATAGAAAGTTCATCTTTCTTAAAAATAGCACAGCTATCAAATACGGTAAATTTTCAATTAAAGTTTTTAAAAAAATTCAAAGATGTATTTCCGAATTTATTTGAGTTGTCAAACGCTATATTTTACAATCCGGAGATTCCGAATGCTATTAAATCTATAATCGAGCCAAGCGGGGACATAAAGAATGATGCATCAAAAGCTTTAAAACAAATTCGTAAAGACTTGACGTATGTTCGAGGTAAAATTAATCAAAGTTTTAATAGTGCCTTATCCAAAGCAAATGCTTCAGGCTATTTAGATGATATTAGAGAGACTGTTATTGATAATCAACGTGTACTTGCAGTTTTAGCGATGCATCGCAGAAAGGTCGGTGGAAGCGTTTTAGGGTCTTCCAAATCAGGGAATATTGTTTATATCATTCCGAAAGAGAGCCTAAAGTATAGCAATGAATACAGCAATTTGATGTATGATGAAAAGCAAGAAATAATTGCTATTCTCAGAAGATTAGCGAATAATATTCGTCCGCATGCTCCTTTAATTGAGTCCTATATAAGCTATTTAACCCATATTGATTTTATTAGTGCAAAGGCCAGTTATGCGAGAGACATCAATGCCTTATTACCCAAATTATCATCCAAAAAAGAAATCAATTTTAAAAAAGCCTTTCATCCATTATTATTCAGAAACAATAAAGAACTAGGTCTTGAAACCGTAGACCAGGATATTCATTTGAATGAGAAACAGCAGATCGTAGTCATTTCCGGACCAAATGCTGGAGGAAAAAGTATCACGTTAAAAACAGTAGGTCTTTTACAACTTATGTTTCAGGCTGGATTTCTTATCCCAGTTGATGAGAAAAGTAGCACAACCATATTTACTGGTATATTGACTGATATTGGAGACAATCAATCTATTGAAAATCAATTAAGTACTTATAGTTACCGTTTAAAAAACATGCGTAACTTTTTACAAAAGTGTAACGATAAAACCTTATTCTTAATTGATGAATTCGGTACAGGATCTGATCCGGAATTAGGAGGTGCATTAGCTGAAATTTTTTTAGAAGAGTTTTATTCGAAAGGGTCTTACGGAATTATTACCACCCACTACTCCAATTTAAAAGTACTGGCTAATGAGTTGCCTAATGTGACGAATGCGAATATGCAATTCAATGAAAGAACGATGGAACCTTTGTACAAATTATTCATTGGTCAAGCCGGAAGTTCTTTCACGTTTGAAGTCGCCCAAAAGATTGGAATTCCTTTCCGATTGATTAATCAGGCTAAAAAAAGAGTTGTGAGCGAGAAAGTAAGATTAGATAAAACTATTTCTAGGTTACAAAAGGAACGAAATAAACTTCAGAAGAATTCAAATTTCCTGGAAAAACAAAAATCTGAAAGTGAGAAGTTAAAAGAACAACTCTTAGAAAAGGAACAGAAAGTACAGGAAAAACTGGACAGCTTTGTTGAGTTATACGATAGCAATCAAAAGATGCTATCCCTTGGTCGAAAGATTAATGAGTTATTCAACACGTATTTCCAGACCAACAATAAGAAGAAACTTATCACCGAATTCAATGCTTGGGTAGCTGCAGAAAAAATAAAATTTGCGAAAAGAAATCCGAAACCGGTAAAATCTAAAGTTGCTAAACAAAAAGTTACAGAGCAAAAAAAGAAAGAAGAAGCCAAAATTAAGGCAACTGAAAAATCTGTATTAAAAGATGTGACTAAAATTCGAAAAGAGAAAAAGCAAAAAGAAAATATCATTGCGAAAGAAAAGGCAAATTACGTATTCAAAATCAATGATCGTGTACGATTGATAGACTCAAATTCGGTGGGTACAATTGAATCAATTGAAAAAAATAAGGTAGTCATCAACTTCGGACTATTTACCACAAAAACAACTACAAGCAAGCTGGAATTGGTAGAAAAAGCCAAGTAAAAACAGGAAAACTTCTGGGGTTACTGCGAACGAATCTTAATTTACGTTAAATAAAGTTAAGTTTTTATTAAACTGCTTTTGAAGTGAAACATTTTTAAATATCCAACGTCTCTTACTATGAACACGTTTAACATTAATATTTATTTTATCATGAAAAATTTTAAATCAATCATCGCTATTTTCACAATTAGCGCAGCAACAGTTTTCTCTTCTTATGCAAGTAATGAAAACCCACCAATCAAGAAAACTGAAAACTTAAGAGCAGAAATCGTTTCAATTTTAGGAACTCAGACTCCTTTCGATATTGCTCATACTTCAAAAGCAGAAGTTTTATTTACAGTAAACGACAATAATGAAATTGTGGTATTATCTGTGAATTCAGATAGTAATGAATTAAACTCTTACGTAAAAAGCAAATTGAATTATAAGAAATTAAGCACTAAAGATCTCAAATCAAGAGCTTTATATACATTACCTGTAACCTTAAAAACACTATAACAACTGTTGGTTAGTTGGTGCCTGAATGTTCACTTCATGTGACTTCAGGCATTTTTTTGAATTAGACTCAACGGATCTGGACAATTCATTTTGAAGAAATCCAGATTTTTTTTTGACGATACGCCTGGATAATCTCCAAATTTACCTTGTAAATCTTTGATAACCTGAAAGTGAAGATGTGGAGCATAATCACCATTGATTTCAGAGGTTCCTAATTTTGCAAAATTTTGGCCTTTTTGAATCTTCTGTCCTATTTTTAAATTTTCGAGTGATTTTTTAGAAAGATGCCCGTAAAGAGAATACAATTTTTCTTTGCCTATTTTATGTTCTAAAATTATTGTTGGTCCGTAATCTCCATAATTTTTATTAGTTGCAAAACTGTGTACTTGACCATCTTGAAATGCACAAACATTTGTTCCTGCTTTGCACCAAAAGTCAATTCCTAAATGGATATTTCGTTTATCATCCTCCGATATCGATTGAAAATAGTCACTTCTATCATACAGGTTTCTAACCTCCAAATACCCTCCATAAGCCACTTTAGCTTTATTTTTTGTTAAAACCGATTCTATATAATTTTCCCAAGCCGATGAAGAAGAAATATCGAACAAATTCAAATCTGAATTCCCTTCGGACAAATCAATACTGCAATATTGATCGAACACTATTTCGGAATCTATAGGTAGGGTTCCCTCTAACGACATTTTATAAAAATAAAAAACTCCTGAACAAGTCAGGAGTTTTTGTTATGTATAATTTGAATTAGGCGTTTTGCTTTTTAATCAAGTTTAATGCAGAACCCTCTTTAAACCACTCAATTTGTCCCTGATTGTACGTATGATTTGCTTTCACAATATCTGTACTCCCATCAGTGTGAACGACTTCAATAGTCAACGGTTTACCTGGCGAAAATTGATCTAAATCTAAGAAGTTAAATGTATCATCTTCTTGAATCAAATCATAATCATTCTCATTGGCAAAGGTTAGCCCTAACATTCCTTGTTTTTTCAAATTCGTTTCGTGAATTCGAGCAAAAGACTTCACTAATACAGCTGCAACTCCTAAATGTCTAGGTTGCATTGCTGCGTGCTCTCTAGAAGAACCTTCTCCGTAGTTGTGATCCCCAACAACGATAGTTTTAATTCCGGCTGCTTTGTAAGCTCTTTGAGTCGCAGGAACTGCATCGTATTCACCCGTTAACTGGTTCTTAACGAAATTTGTTTTTTGATTGAAAGCATTAACGGCACCAATCAATGTATTATTAGCGATATTATCTAAATGTCCTCTGTATCGCAACCATGGACCCGCCATAGAAATATGGTCTGTAGTGCACTTTCCGAAGGCTTTGATCAGTAATTTTGCTCCTTTGATATCTGATCCTAATGGAACAAAAGGGGTTAACAATTGAAGACGTTCTGAGTCATCCTTTACAGTAACTTCTACACCGCTTCCATCTTCCATTGGAGACAGGTACCCATTATCCTTTACATCGAAACCTTTTGGTGGTAACTCCCATCCTGTTGGCTCATCTAACATTACTTCTTCTCCATTCTCATTGATTAGTGAATCCGTAATTGGGTTAAAATCCAGTCTACCAGCAATAGCAATTGCCGCCGTTAATTCAGGAGAGGCAACGAAAGCGTGTGTATTCGGGTTCCCATCAGCTCTTTTGGCAAAGTTTCTATTAAAAGAATGAACGATACTGTTTTTAGGAGCATTTTTCGGATCAGAATATCTAGCCCATTGTCCAATGCATGGTCCACAAGCGTTTGTAAATATTTTCGCGTTTAGTTTCTCAAATACATCTAATATTCCGTCTCTTTCTGCTGTATAACGCACTTGTTCAGAACCTGGATTGATACCAAATTCTGCTTTAGTTTTTAATCCTTTATCTAAAGCTTGTTGCGCAATTGAAGAAGCTCTTGATAAATCTTCGTACGAAGAGTTTGTACAAGAACCAATTAATCCCCACTCAACTTCTAATGGCCAATCATTTTCTGAAGCCTTCTTCGTCATTTCTTCACCTACATTAGTAGATAAATCTGGAGTAAAAGGACCATTTAATAAAGGACCTAATTCTGATAAGTTGATTTCGATTACCTGATCAAAATATTGTTCTGGATTTTCATATACTTCAGGATCTGCAGTTAAATATTCTTTCACTGCATTCGCAGCATCAGCAACATCGGCTCTATCGGTAGCTCTTAGGTAACGCTCCATTGACTCGTCATAACCAAAAGTTGAAGTAGTCGCACCAATCTCAGCTCCCATGTTACAGATCGTGCCTTTACCGGTGCAAGACATTGCCGTAGCTCCAGGACCAAAATATTCTACTATGGCTCCTGTTCCACCTTTAACAGTTAAAATTTCTGCTACTTTTAAAATAACATCCTTTGGAGCAGTCCATCCAGACAATTTACCAATCAATTTAACACCAATTAATTTTGGAAATTTCAACTCCCAAGCCATACCCGCCATCACATCAACAGCATCAGCTCCGCCTACTCCGATTGCAACCATTCCTAATCCACCGGCATTTACAGTATGTGAATCTGTACCAATCATCATTCCACCTGGAAAAGCGTAGTTTTCCAATACAACTTGATGGATAATACCTGCACCTGGTTTCCAGAATCCAATTCCGTATTTATTAGAAACTGATTCTAAGAAATCAAATACCTCGCTGCTCACATTATTCGCATGTTTTAAATCGACAGCTGCACCACTTTTGGCCTGAATCAGGTGATCACAATGCACCGTGGTTGGCACAGCAACCTTTTGTTTGCCTGCCTGCATAAATTGCAATAAAGCCATTTGTGCAGTAGCATCCTGACAAGCAATTCTATCAGGGGTAAATTCAACGTAATCTTTACCTCTAACGAATGCCGTTGTCGGGTTACCATCCCATAAGTGAGCGTATAAAATCTTCTCAGCAAGTGTTAAAGGAGTACCTGTTATTGCTCTCGCTGCATCAACACGCTCGGCAACACGAGCGTATACATTTTTGATCATTTCGATATCAAAAGCCATAGTCAACTGATTTTTATAATTGCAGACAAAATTAAGCTATTTATGACAATATTTAAAGAGAAATTATAGATAGGTGTAATTTAATAATAATCAAATATTATGGAACAATATATGGGGTTTCATTGAAATAAAATTAATGATTTTGAAGATTTAATGAATATATTTCAACAAAAACAAGCAGGTCAGTAAGCCGAATTCTGTCATCTTTTAAGAAGATGTCTTATCATTTATCTCGCCTTAAAATTGCTTTTAAGGTCAATCTGCCTACCCTTTAGAATTGAGCGAGTAACTCTTAACCGAAAAATCGGATTTCTAATGTACTTGGCATTTCACCACATAGAGTTTACCTGATTTCACTACAGCCGAACTGTACATTCTTTCTGTTGCACTTGTCCTCGATCCGGTTGCTCTCCATGCGAGCCAGGTCACGCCTGGATCGGGACTTGGCCCGACGAGCTTGGAGAGGTGAGAGATTGCCCGCCCCACGCCCACCCAGGATCCGGGCGATGGCGAACAGGATGACGACCAGCAGCATGAGCGTGGCGGCCGTGCCGAAGCCGCGGGCGATCATCGACGGCTCGGGTGACTTCACGAACTCCCAGGTCGCCAACGGCAGAGCGATCATCGGACCCTCGATGGGGTTGGTGTTCAGCGAGGCGGTGAATCC
>JALQZD010000302.1 GCA_023258495.1 Polaribacter sp. | reverse complement strand
ACTAAAATGGTAGACGGTAAAGAAGTAACTGAAACAAAAACAGTAAAAGGTTCAATCGAAGAAATTGAGCAAAAAGCAATGGAAACTGGAAAATTGGTTGAAGTAAAAATCAATAAAACAGCAGAGGATGCTAAAGAAATAAAAAAGGAAGTAAAGGTTGTTGTTGAGAAAAAAGAATAGCAAACTCTTCCCTTTTAAAGATTAAAAAAAGCCCGAATAAATTCGGGCTTTTTTTTATTTAATAACTTCTCCGCTTAACTAAGTCTGGTGTCTTGCGTTCCACATACCTTTTGAAGATTCGGGCAAAATATGCAAAAGGTCTTCGGTAATAAGACAGCCGCAAAGACCGACCACTAAACTTCAATAACTTTCCGAATTCAGAATTCAAGCTCCACTGATAATCCTTTAAATCATTGGCCAAATAGGCATTATTTTCAATACACTCTTTAATCTTATTGGCGCAAATGATTCCAGACATCATTCCTGTACCTACTCCTTCTTTGTAGAACGGATTTGCTAATCCGGCCGCGTCACCAACTAGCAAGAAACGATTGCCGTAAGCCTTTTGATCAAAAAAATGATAGGGTATGCCCCAACCTCTCCAATTGCCTTCTCTTTTGGCATCGATGAATCTTGATTTCACCTTCGGATGAGTTGTCAGAATTTCTTCCAATACTTCTTTTAAATTGATATCGCACTTCTGAATATTCTCAGTATTTCCGCCTAAACTGACATTCACGTCTCCATCCGCAAGTGGAAAAATATAGAAGAACAGCGGGATCTTATGATAATAAATTCGAATCTCTGCTTCCAAGTCTTCGGGTTGTCCTACAACTCCTGAATAATAAGCATTGATAAACGTAGACATTTGATGCTTAGGAATTTTTCTTTTGGCCAGTTTTCTGGCTACAACGGATTGAATTCCGTCTGCTCCAACAATCAGTTTCGATCGGATAATTTGACCACTTTTTAATTGCACTTCAACATGATCCAATTCCCCTTTTATCCTTTTCACCTCGTCTCCAAAAATCTGGTGAGCGAACTTGTCATTCAAATGCTCAACTAAAAAATTATCAAAATCCATTCGTTTCGCATAGGATATAATGGAATCCCGATCTGGTGTCTCTCGAAAATTTATAAAATGATCATTATTGATGTGTAATTTGATAGACTTGCTATGGAGTACTTTAGGATGTTTTAAAAACGTATTGAATACATCTTCATCCAATAATTTTAACGCTTTATAAGCATATAAAATCAATCCGTCACCACAAGTTTTATCCCTCGGAAAAACCGCCTTATCAATAATGATATGAGGTATTTCAAGTTTTGACAATTGCATCGAAGTTACAGCGCCAGAAGGACCTGCTCCTACAATACAAACATCGGTTACTAAAGTATTTTGGTGACTCACTAGATGTTTTGTTTCACTAAAGAAAAACGAATATAATCATCTGTAAATTTTTGACTCAATTTATTGACTGAAAAATCATCCAGTTGTAATATTCGAGGGTAGCCTCCTGTCGTTTGACAATCACGCATCAAAACAATTAATTTGCCTGAAGGAGTTAACTGAACCGTTCCAGGGATAACTCCAGAAGACAATTGCTGCGGAAAATCATTCGGAATTTCTTCCTCCAAAACAACTCCGATGCGATTGCAGCTTTTAGATAATCGAAACGGTTTAGTGAGTTGTCTCTTCTGATCATCGTTCAATAAGTGAAACTCTGGTCCTGGATAACAATCCATTCGATTGCCATCAAAGACATCGACATTATCAAGTTGAAAATTTGCTTCAACTGATACATTATTGCCATAATCAAAAGAAATATAATCACCTTTTTCCAATCGGAATTTAGCCGTGATCTGTTTACATTGACTTCGGCTATTCAATAGTTTATCAGATTGAATTCCGCCTTTAACTCCGATATAAGTATATACACCACGTTTACGTTTGCCAAAACTCAACATATCTCCTTCTATGATTTGAATTAACTCATTCATTTCAATGGCATCACCATTAATCATCGGATTGAAATCAGCTCCCGTCAAACAAATTTGGGTTTCATTTTTAAAAAGGAATTTCCCTCCTCCAAATGTAATTTCCAGACAAGCATCATTTTGATCGTTTCCTATTATTGAATTGGCCAATGAATAAGAATGGAAATCCATAGCTCCTCCTCTTGATATTCCGAAAGAAGACATTCCTTTCCTTCCTAAGTCCTGAACGGAAAGGTAAATTCCTGAATGTAAAACTTCAATCATAATGCAATTGATTTTAGTTTTACTCCTCCTAAAATTTTATCGTATTCCGATTTAGTTATTGGAACAAATTTCACATAATCCCCTGATTTCATTTTACAAGGAACATCTTGATTGGGATCAAATAATTGCACCGGACTTTGACCAATCACATTCCATCCTCCAATGGATTCGAAAGGATAAATCCCTGTTTGACTGCCGCCAATGGCAACCGAACCTTTAGGTACGACTTTCGGATTCCCTCTTCTAGGATGATGCAAATCTTGATCTAATCCTCCCAAATACATGAATCCGGGCTGGAATCCTAAAAAATAGACCAAATACTTTGTTGAACTGTGCTTTTCAATAATGGATTCAACCGATATTCCCTTGGCCTTCGAAAATTCTAGTAAATCTGTGTTTTCGATTCCGTAAAACACCGGAATTTCCCAAATTTTTCGGTTTGAAAATTTTACAGCTTTTCTACTAGTATATAAATGTTGAAGTTGTTTTTTACGTTTCTTAAAATCGCTAATTGGGGTCAGAAAAATGACGGTTAACGAACAATAACCCACAATCATATCCTCCAATTCCATTTCGGATAATTGATCTTTGAATGCTAAAATATCAAGGAGTATTGTCTCGTTTATTTCCGCTGGCCATTCGACCAGAATTGCTGAACTTCCAAAAGGTTTATATGTGATATTATAGTTTTTCAACCTTGTAATTGGAGTTTAACATTTCTAAAATGGCAACTGCATTATTCGTATCACCATGAACACAAAAAGTGTCCGACTGTATGGGTAAAATGATACCATTACGAGTTAACAATTCTCCAGTGTGTAATCGATTGACATGCTGTAAAACATCAGCTGGATCATGAAAAACCGCACTGGCTTCTTTTCGATTTACCAAAGAGAAATCATCATTGTAGTTGCGATCACAAAACACCTCAAAGGAAATATTAAACCCTTCCTTTATAGCCAAGTTAGCAATAATTGATTTTGGTGGAACAAAAATTACGGCATTTTGCGAAGTGCATTTGATGGCTTCAATTAGAATTTCGGCAGTTCTTTGATCTTTGGCGGCCAAATTATACAATGCCCCATGAGCCTTTATATGGTGTAATTCGGTATTCTTTTTATTGGCAATTTCTAAGACAACTGAGATTTGATGTAGTAAAGAATCTAACAATTCTTGGTTATCCATCTGCAATATTTTTCTTCCGAAGTTTTCCCGATCTGGAAAAGAAGGATGAGCGCCAATTTGAACTTGATGCTGTATGGCTAAATCAATTGTATTTTCAATAATTTCTTTATTACCTGCATGTCCACCACAAGCTATATTACAGGCAGATATAAAAGGCATTAATAAGTCCTCGTTATAAAGTTCTTCCCCTAAATCACAATTGATATGGATTGTTTTCATATGAATTTTAAAACACTAAGAATTCCCTTTATTCCTAAAAATAGGGCGAACAACACGATAACAAATCCGATTACATTCTGAAGTTTAGAATTGACATGGTCTTTCAAGATGGATTTCTGATTGACCATCCAAAGTAGAATTCCTGCAATGATAGGCAATAATAATCCGTTAGCGATTTGGGCAAATTTGATAATTTCAATTGGTTTGAATCCAATGGTTGAAAAAACCACTCCTAATAAAAGTACAATTCCCCAAACCCATTTGAATCTTTTGTCATTTCGATCTGTTTTCCAACCTAAACATCCTCGAACCACATAGGCTGCCGCCAAAGGCGCAGTAATTGCTGATGTAATTCCGGCTGCAAATAATCCGATAGACAATAAATATTTAGCAAGGTTACCATATAGAGGCTTTAAACTTTCAGCCAGATCGACCGCATTCAATACCTCAATAGATTGGTTTGCCGCAGCAGAAATTATAATACTGATGGAAACCAACCCACCAATAACAATAGCCACCACAGTATCTGATTTTGCCAGGGATAAGTCTGAAGCAGATTTCCATTTTTCTTTCACTAATGAAGAATGAAGAAATAAATTATAAGGCACTACTGTAGTGCCGACCAAGGCAATAATCGTTAGAATATTTTCCGAGGTTACTGTTGGCATAATCATTCCTTTTAGCATTTCCAACACATCAGGTTTTGTTAAAATCGCTGT
>JALQZD010000218.1 GCA_023258495.1 Polaribacter sp. | reverse complement strand
AAAATACGTTCAAAGCGTAGCTATCTTTACCATCAAACTAATGGAAAAAGCACCTGAGCTCATGATAACGTTTTTGAGTGAAATTTAATTTTCCATGGTCAACATCACCATTCGAAGCTCCATGTAGGTGAAGTCCTTTTCGACTTTTTCTTTTAAATCGGTAAGGTTTTTGAACTCTATAGACTCGATTTGATTCATCAATTTTTTATAGCGCTTTAGTGGCATTAATTCTAAGATATCTACATCTCCACTGGGTATATAACTCGCCAAATGGCTTTCAATTGTTGCTTTTTTAAGTTTGCGTTCTTTTGCAATTTCTTCAATAGACAACCCCTGTTTAAACAGCTCTAAACTGATTTGTTTCGTAGGCTTTTTCAACTCTTTTTTTTGTTCATTGAAGGCATCAATTCCGTTGTCTTTACAATAGGATTCAATGACTTCAAGAATTTCGTCACCGTAATTTTGAACGCGAATTTTACCCATTCCTTTTACCTTCAACAGTTGCTTTTCGGTTCTCGGTAATTCGTTACATATATTATACAAGGTTTCTTGTGTAAACACCTGAAAGGGCGGAATTTGAAGTGCTTCAGAAATATTGCTGCGGAGCTCACGCAACTTGACTGCCAATAATGGTTCGCTATTCGTTCTTAATCGTTTTGGCTTCTTTTTCTCACTGTTCTGAAGCGCGGCTTCTGCCCTAAATTTTAAATAGGAATGAACCCCAAACTTCTCCGTTGAGTTCTTAAGAAGAAATACCTTTTGATTCATCACCTCGCTAAAGTCATTATACGATTTTTCAAAATCTTTTTTGACCTGCTTGTTATCTGAAGAAAATGAGATTTTAGAAAAGGGTTGAACAATACATGAAATCATCTGATTTAGAAAATAATCAACCCCTTTTGTAAATCGCTCCTGAATAATCGGATCATTTTCTGGCAGGTAATTTTCTCGAGATAATTTTGATAATTGAACCTTGAATTGATTCCCAACTTTCAAAAGTGGAATAATCCCTTGGTCTTTGATCATTTCTAAATGATTGAAAACTTCTCCTTTTATACTGCTTCTATTTGATTGAAAAACTCGAATCATTCGCTGAAGTGGCGCTAAAAAGGGATTGAAATCAAACAATTCAGAAATTAAATTCAATTGAAATTGTCTTTCTGATTTGTTCAGTACCTCTTCATCCGGATGATTTTCTTCTACCTGCTGATTAAATCCGACTACGGTTTGATCATTAATAATTGATTTATTCTGAATTCTCGATTTGAGTACCAATCCCTCCAAAGAAGTGCATCGGCTTAAAGCCACATAGGTTTGCCCGTGTGCAAAGGAAGCTCCTGCATCTATAATCGCTTTATCAAAGGTCAATCCCTGACTTTTATGAATCGTAATCGCCCATGCCAAACGCAAAGGAATTTGTTTGAAAATCCCCGTGATTTCTTCCTTAATTTCCTGCGTTTCCTGGTCAATGTTATATTTGACATTATCCCAAGTTTCATATTCGGTTACTATCTCTTGTCCATCATCCTGACATAAAACCGTAACGTCTTCTTTAGTCATCTTGGTAATGGTCCCAATCTTTCCGTTGTAGTAGCGTTTTTCGGGAGACGAATCATTTTTAATAAACATTACTTGAGAACCAACTTTTAAAGTCAACTCTTCATCATTCGGGTAGGAAGTCTCATTGAAAGAACCCGATACATCAGCCTTGTAGATTCTTGATTTTCCCTTTAAATTATCCAACTCTTTTTTATTAATCGCATTTGCGCTTTTGTTGTGCGTTGTTAACGTGATATAGCCTTCAGATGGATCTGGAGTAAAGGTTGAATTGTAGTGCTGATTCAGTTTTTGCAATGATTTTTCTGATAACTGATCATTTCGAATTTCATTCAGAATAGTGATAAACTCTTCGTTCTCCTGTCGATAGATTTTTTTCAATTCTATCGGAACAAAATCACCTTCCGCATAGGCTTTACTGCTAAAAAAATAGGGTGTTTGATAATGCGCTTGTAATAGCATCCACTCATTTGACTTCACTACTGGAGCAAGCTGTTGAATGTCTCCAAAACACAAAACTTGCACTCCGCCAAAAACTGAATTCGATCGTTTGTAACGTTTCAATACCTGATCTATTCCGTCGAGTAAATCTGCTCTTACCATACTGATTTCATCAATAATCAATAGATCTAAAGACTTCAAAATATCAATCTTTACCTTTGAAAATTTTCGCTGCTGATTAAAGGCACTATTGATCGAATTTGGCAATAACGGCCCGAACGGTAATTGAAAAAATGAGTGAATGGTAACCCCCTTAGCGTTAATAGCTGCTACACCCGTTGGTGCGACGACCACAACCCGCTTAAACGTTTCGTTTTTTATTTGATGAAGTAATGTCGTTTTTCCAGTTCCTGCCTTACCTGTAACGAATCAGTTGCGATCTGTTTTTTCAATAAATTGAATGGCGAGA
>JALQZD010000140.1 GCA_023258495.1 Polaribacter sp. | reverse complement strand
AGAATGCACAACATCACATTGAATCTGACGAGAATATACTTCAGTTATTCATGTCTATAGATTTTGATGGATCTAATTTTCATGCGGCTAATTGGCAGGAATTACAAGCAAATCTGTCCCATTTGAATGATTTATGGTATGTATTCAAAGATGCGGGATTAGTTGATTTATCAGATATTTCGGGAGATTTTTATATCGCATTTCGATATGAAGGATCGGGGCTAGATTCCAAATTGGATGGAGCCTATATGATTGATGATTTTCGAATTCTAAAGCCTAAATAATTTCAGGAAATCAATCGCATTTAGCTACAGCTTTAGTAACTTTATAAGATGAAAAAAATTGAACATATCGGTATTGCTGTCAAGGATATTGAAGCCTCAAATTCGTTGTTCGCGTCATTGTTTGGAGAAGCGCATTATAAAATCGAAGAGGTTGTGTCTGAAGGGGTAAAAACCTCATTTTTTAGGTGCGGCCCAAATAAAATAGAATTGTTAGAAGCTACCAAACCCGATAGTCCAATTGCAAAATATATTGAAAAGAAAGGGGAAGGGATTCATCATATCGCTTTTGCTGTGGATGATATTTATGCTGAAATTAACCGGTTAAAATCAGAGGGATTTACGGTTTTGAATGAAACACCAAAGAAAGGTGCAGACAATAAATTGATTGCGTTCTTGCATCCGAAAACCACTAATGGCGTTTTAATTGAATTGTGCCAAGACATCGAATAATTTAACATACTTATAGCAACACGGTAAACAAGGTAAATGAGCAATTTTATATCTTGCTCACCGTTTAAAACACCATGAGTACCAAAATAGAGACATATCAAAAACGACGATTAATTTCTTCTTACTTCTCTGTAGTCATCAGTATTGCATTGGTGCTTTTCATGGTTGGAATTCTGGGTTTAGTACTTTTAAAATCTAAAAAAGTGACCAACCGAATCAAAGAAAAGGTTGCATTCACTTTATTTTTAAAAGATGATGTTACCAAAAGTCAAATTGACGGATTCCGAAAAGCTTTGCAAGAAGAAGATTTTGCAAATCGAATTATCTATACCAGTAAAACCCGGGCTGCAAAGAATTACAGCAAGGAATTGGGGGAAGACTTTTTGAGTTTTTTGGGTAAGAATCCATTAAAAAACGGAATTGATATTTATCTCAAAGCCGATTATGTGACGCCCGAAAGCATGCAGGAACTCGAAGATCGTTTTGTAAAAAATGCTTTTGTTGCTGATGTCTCCTACGATAAACCACTAATTAATTTATTGACTAAAAACATTCAACGGATGAGTTTTTGGTTGTTAGTCATCAGTGCTTTTTTTGGATTGATTGCCATTTTACTCATCAATAGTTCCATTCGTTTATCGATTTATGCAAAGCGATTTAATATCAAAACCATGCAGATGGTAGGAGCGACAAAAAGCTTTATTCGAAGACCGTTTATCTGGCGAAGCATTAAATTAGGACTTACAGGAGCTATGATTGCCATTTTAGGATTGGCTGCTGTGATGTATTATGTAGATCAGTATGCACCAAGCTTGCGAATTTTGCAAGACTATGCCACGATTGGGTATTTGGTAACTGGAATTTTAGTAGTTTCGCTCCTCATAACTTGGATCAGTACATTTTTTGCTGCTCAGCGATTTTTAAATTTAAAAACAGACGAACTTTATTATTAGTAGGAACCCATGGGGAAAGAAAATTCAAGTCAACCACAATTTATTTTTGGGAAGAAAAACTATCAGATTATGTTGATCGGTTTGGTGTGTATTGCTATTGGATTTATACTGATGGCAGGAGGTGGAAGCGATAACCCAGAAGTTTTTAATGACGAGATTTATAGCTGGAGAAGAATTCGCCTGGCTCCAACCCTCGTTATTGTGGGATTTGCTATTGAGATTTACGCTATTTTAGTCAATCCTAAAAAATAAGTATGAATAGTATTGAGGCAGTAGTTCTTGGAATTATTCAGGGTCTAACCGAATTTTTGCCTGTATCTTCCAGTGGTCATTTGGAGTTAGCAAAAGCGATTTTAGGTGATACGTCTTTACCAGAAGAAAGCTTAACTTTTACAATAGTACTTCATTTCGCAACGGCCTTAAGTACCATGGTCATTTTTAGAGATGAGGTTTTCCAAATCATTAAAGGATTGTTCCAATTCAAATGGAATGACGAATTCAAATTCTCTTTAAAAATTATCATTTCTATGATTCCGGCTGGAATTGTCGGTTTATTTTTTGGAGAACAATTAGAAACACTATATGGAGGAAATTCTGCTTTTGTTGGCTCAATGTTACTCGTTACCGCCATATTATTATTATTTGCAGATAAAGCCAAAAATACAAACAAAGAAGTATCGTATTCGAATGCATTAGTAATTGGAATCGCTCAGTTTATTGCTTTGCTGCCTGGAATATCTCGTTCTGGAGCGACAATTTCGACTACGGTATTATTGGGTGTTGACCGTACAAAGGCGGCACGATTCTCATTCCTGATGGCAGTCCCGTTGATATTTGGTGCAATTGCCAAGAATTTTTTATTTGAAGATATTAGTCTTCAATCTTCAGAGATCCTTCCAATGAGTTTAGGGTTTATTGCATCATTTGTTTCTGGATTGCTTGCCTGTAGGTGGATGATTGCCTTGGTTCAAAAAAGTAAACTCGCCTATTTTTCTATTTATTGCGCCATAGTAGGTGTGATCGCTATTGTGGTTTCCTTTGTTTAAGATGACGAAAGAAGAATTTCTTGAAGGTAAAGTCTTACTCATTGATAAGCCCTTAGAATGGACCTCCTTTCAGGCTGTGAATAAGATTCGCTGGCACATTAAAAAACAATTCGGATTAAAGAAAATTAAGGTAGGTCATGCAGGAACCTTAGACCCCTTGGCTACCGGATTACTTATA
>JALQZD010000151.1 GCA_023258495.1 Polaribacter sp. | reverse complement strand
AAATAATAGTTGACTTTCAGTCTTTATCAAATTTCCTACGTACGAATGTAATCTCCATTCATTTGCCTTTTTTTGCTTGTTTTTTAAATTCCAATTGCCTCCGAGATGGTGTTTTATAAAATAGGCAAAATGTAACATGTAAAACTAAATGACTACTATATATTTTATCCTAATTTTTTTGGCTAATCATTTCAAATGCCAAGTCATGACAAAATTCCTGCCACTGTAGGGAGCTCCTGTCTTCATTTACATGTGCAGAATCAATCCACAAATGATAGGTATTGATTAGAATGCAAGTGAAGATGTAATTTGAATTCACCCTCTTGTCTCCCTGAAGCTTGAAGGGCCATGTTTTTCCATGAATGCACTTGTTGAACTTATCACAATTGGAGAAACCAGATCCATAATGGTCATACATGGGGATAACTTTGCTTGCTCTTGTCTTTTTTTTTACCTCAAATCCAACCCCCAAAACAGTCTTCCTTCCAAGGTTTTTATTTCGACTCCAGTAATGCACAGCGCTCTCCTTTGTGTGCTGATTGAAGCATTGGACATATTTTCCAGTGCTAGTGACTTTTGACTTCATAGAATCAACAAGAACTCCAAATCTGCCACTATGAATGCTTGCAAGATAATTTATGCCATTTTCCTTTAGCCAACCCCTACTCTGTTGTTGCAAGTAGTAACTGTCCATGAAAAGGGTGGTATGTGCTTCCTCATTTGCCTTCTTGATCATTTCACCCCATTCCTTGATGATATCATGGCATTTGACAACCTTTCCAAGCTCTTTATCAGAGTCATGCATCTTGGTGTACACCAAACAAGGCAGTCCACATCTGAGTGAAATACAGGCTTGATACATCCACAAACCAATTCTTGAAGGCTTACTGGGCACTACCCTTACATATTTACTCTTTCCGGTATAATAAAACAGTTTCTCATCACCAGAAACCTGGTCTCCAAGTTCTTTAAACACTTTTGCCATGTTTTTAGAGACTTTTTAGGGTTTTGCTTCTTGAGGTGGTTCAGTGCATCCTTGATGGCTGGTAACCTTTTTAGGCCCCCTGCTTGGTTGCCTTGAATCCATGTTAGAACTGCAAATATAGACAAAGGAATGTTAAGGCTTTTTTTAATGGTATGAAAGATTCCATTACCTTTGTTAATGATCAAAGCCTTATCATTCTCCTCCATTCTGTTCTCTAGAACCTTCATTTGTAGATGAGGAGGTAATAGCTTGCAAAAAATCTTGTATTTTGAGTCACATGGCCTCACTTTAGAAATGGGGAACCTATTTAAATTGTGATTTTCTTTTTTTTGAGACAATTCAAATCCATTTTGGACATATGTCCAACCTTCCTCATTGAACTGAGCTTCAATATCTGCCCATTTTTGGCGAGTTTTACCTTTTTTTTCCACCGCCTCAAGTAGAGTTGGTCGGGTGTTGCTCATTTTTTCTTTCTCGGAGGCAATTGGAATTTAAAAAACAAGCAAAAAAAAGGCAAATGAATGGAGATTACATTCGTACGTAGGAAATTTGATAAAGACTGAAAGTCAACTATTATTTACGATGGTTTGCTATGTTTAAATTTAAAATTGCTCGAACACACTTTGCAATTCATCTAATAAAAAAACAATCTATTCCACATTGCAGTGTTTTATGTTTTTTTATAATTTACTTAACATGTACTTAGGTGAAATTATCTGCTGTAGGCCTTTATTTTCCTCATCAAGATGAAAACCGTAATGAATTATGCAGACCTAATGTTTTCTGCACAATTTATTATAGCTAATATGCAAAAAAACAAATTGGCACAGTTGATCTACGCGTCTAAGTAAATTAATGGACAATAAAATTCAAATTGAAACGCACCGTACGTAGAAAATTTTCTTCATTAAGCTTGTACCTTAAATTCCTTTTTACGAAGATTAGCAATTTTTTCTTACGTAAAGTGGTAAAAAACTAGGGTCATAAACTAAGGTCCTAAACTAGGGTCCTAATACAGCTGCTTGTCAAAAGTCCTATGATTCAAATGACCAAAAATATTTTTCAAAATTTTGTCAAAATTTTATAGAATTTGCAAAAAACCTTATTGTTTATATGGTTTTTTATATCTGATGTTCAAAAATCCTTGTTTTTTATATGGTTTTTTGGATTTAGAAGGGGCCAGTATTACTATTCATATTCTGGCACTCCGGCGTGTAGTCAGGCCATTATG